>NZ_JBNNJZ010000003.1:0-113147 GCF_050270335.1 Streptomyces sp. NPDC059900 | reverse complement strand
GACGCGGGGTGGGCCCGGAGTCGGTGGTCGCCGTGTCGCTGCCGCGCTCGGCCGACCTGGTCGTCGCGCTGCTAGCGGTCCACAAGGCGGGCGGCGCCTACCTCCCGGTCGACCCCAAGTACCCGAGCCACCGCCTCCAGGCGATCTTCGAGGAGGCGCGGCCGAGGCTCGTCCTGACGGACTCCGCGACGGTCGCGGTGCTGCCGGAGCACGAAGCCCCGGACGTCTTCCTCGACACGCTCGACCTGTCCACGGAGACCGCCGCACCCGAACTCCGCTTGCACGCGGACCAGTTGGCGTACGTGATGTACACCTCGGGCTCCACGGGCAAGCCCAAGGGCGTCGCCATCACCCACGGATGCGTGGTCAACGGCGTGCTGCGGCTCGCCTCCCGCGTGGGCCTGGAGCCGGGCAAGCGGCTCCTCGCGGGCACGTCCGTCAACTTCGACGTGTCGGCGTTCGAGATCTTCACGACCCTCGCCACCGGCGGCGTCGTCGAAGTGGTCCGCGACGTCCTGGTCCTGGGCGAGCGGGAGAGCTGGAACGGCAGCGTCATCTCCACCGTGCCGTCCGCCTTCGCCGAGCTCGTCGACGAGATCTCCGGCCGTACCAGCGTGGAGACGGTCGTCTTCGCCGGTGAGGCCCTGCCCTCGTCGCTCGTCGAGAAGACCCGCAAGGCCTTCCCCGGCGTACGGGTCGTCAACGCCTACGGACAGAGCGAGTCGTTCTACGCCACCACCTTCACCGTCGATGCCGACACCCGGGCCGGGTCGGGCAGCGCGCCCGTCGGCACCCCGCTCGGCAACATGCGGACCTACGTCCTGGGCCCCGGCCTCTCCCCGGTGCCGCCCGGCGTGGTGGGCGAGCTGTACGTCGGCGGCAGTGTCGGGCGCGGCTACCACGGCCGCCCCGAACTGACCGCCGAGCGCTTCGTCGCCGACCCGTTCGGCCCGGCGGGCGCACGCATGTACCGCACCGGTGACCTGGCCCGCTGGAACGACGCGGGACAGCTGGAGTACGTGGGCCGCGGCGACACGCAGGTCAAGGTGCGCGGCTTCCGCGTCGAGCCCGGCGAGGTCGAGGCGGCGCTCACCGCGCACCCCGAGGTCGCGCAGGCGGTCGTCATCGCCCGCGCCGGGCGCTCCAGCACGGCGGGCAAGCAACTCGTCGCCTACGTCGTACCCGTGGCGAACGGCGACGGCACGGCCGCCGACGGCCGCCCCGCACCGGCGGCGAAGGACCTGCACGGCTTCGTGTCGGAGCGGCTGCCGGACTTCATGGTGCCGTCCGCCTTCGTGGTCCTCGACCAACTGCCGCTCGCCCCGAACGGCAAGCTCGACCGGGCCGCGCTGCCCGAGCCCGAGTACACCGGCGCCGAGTACCGCGCGCCGCGCACCGCCCGCGAGAAGGACCTGGCCGGGCTGTTCGCCGAGGTGCTCGGCCTGGACCGGGTCGGCATCGACGACGGCTTCTTCGAGCTCGGCGGGCACTCCCTGCTCGCCACCCGCCTGATCAGCCGCACCCGCGCCGAGATGGGGATCGAGATCCCCATCCGCAAGATCTTCGACCTGCCGACGGTGGCCGCGCTCGCTGCGTGGTCGGAGGAATCTGCCGCTCCCCGTCGCCCCAGTCTGCGTCAGATGTTCAATAAGGAGTGAAGCAATGATTCCGCTGTCATTCGCACAACGCCGCATGTGGCTCCTGCACCAGCTGGAGGGGGGAGCGGCGACCTACAACATCTCGGCGGCCTTCCGGCTGACCGGAGCCCTGGACGAGGACGCCCTGGTGGCGGCGCTCGGCGATGTGCTCGGCAGGCACGAGATCCTGCGTACGACGTACGAGACGGACGACGCCGGTGAGCCCCACCCGCGGATCCTGTCGGCCGACGAGGCGTCGCCCGAGGTGCGCGTCGTCGATGTGGCGGCCGACGACGTCACCGGCGTGATCGACGAGGCCGTCGCGCACCGTTTCGACCTGGCAGCCGAACTCCCCTTCAGGGCAAGCCTGTTGCGCTGCTCCCCGGAGGACCATGTCCTGGTCCTCGTGGTCCACCACATCGCGTCCGACGGCAGTTCCAGCGCGCCGATGATGGGGGACCTCTTCGACGCCTACATCGCACGGCGGGGCGGCAAGGCGCCGGCCTGGGAGCCGCTGCCCATCCAGTACAAGGACTACGCGGTCTGGCAGCGCGAGGTGCTCGGCGATGTGGCCGAGCCGGGCACGCTGGCCGCCGGGCAGGTCGAGTACTGGCGCAAGGAACTGGCCGGGGTGCCGCAGCCGCTGAACCTGCCGCTGGACCGGCCCCGGCCCGCGGAGGCCAGTTCGGACGGCGACACGGTCGACCTCGAAGTGCGTCCTGACGTCGTGGCCGGCCTGCAGAAGCTGTCGCAGGAACGCGGGACGAGCATGTCGATGCTCATGCAGGCCGCGCTGGCCGTCCTGCTCAGCAAGATCGGCGGCGGCAACGACGTGACGATCGGCTCGCCGATCGCCGGACGGAACGACGAGGCGCTGGCCGACCTGATCGGCTGCTTCGTCAACACGCAGGTGCTGCGCACGGACCTCTCCGGCAACCCGACGTTCGTCGACCTGCTCGCGCAGGTGCGGGACAAGTCCCTTGCGGCGTACGAGCACCAGGACGTGCCGTTCGACGTGGTGGTCGAGGCGATCAACCCCGACCGCTCCGCCGCGTACCAGCCGCTGTTCCAGGTGATCTTCGCCTGGCAGAGCTACGAGAAGCCGAACCTCGAACTCCCCGGTCTCGACGTGGCGTTCGAGCAGGCCATCCCCTCGACCGCCATGGTCGACCTGACCTTCTTCATGGCCGTGGACGACACGGGGACGCTGCGCGGAGACCTCCAGTACGCCACCAAGCTGTTCGACCGCGCGTCGGCCGAGGTGATCGTCGCCCGGCTCGTACGGGTCCTGGAGCAGCTCTCCGCCGACCCCGGCATGCGCGTCGGCGACGTCGACGTACTGATCGCGGGGGAGCGGGAGCGGCTCCTCGTCGAGGTCAACGAGGCGGGCACCGACGCTCCCGGCGCCACCCTCGTCGAGCTCTTCGAGCGCCAGGCGGCGCAACGGGCCGACGCGGTCGCGGTGACCCACGAGGACACCGCGCTCACCTACGGAGAGCTGAACGCACGGGCCAACCGGCTCGCGCGGCACCTCGTCACCCGGGGAGTGGGCCCCGAGTCCCTCGTCGGCGTCTGCCTGGGGCGCTCGGCCGACCTGGTCGTCGCGCTGCTCGCGGTGCTCAAGGCGGGCGGCGCCTATTTGCCCATCGACCCCGACTCCCCGGCCGACCGCATCGCCTACATGCTCGAGGACGCCGCACCGGTCCTCCTGGTGACCACGAGCACGACCGGCGACACCCTCGACATCTCCCCGGACCTCCCCGTGGTCCACCTCGACCGGGCCGACGCGCTCGACGGACAGCAGGACACCGACCTCACCGACGCCGAGCGCCGCACGGCCCTGCGCCCCGACCACACGGCGTACGTCATCTACACCTCCGGGTCGACCGGCCGCCCCAAGGGCGTGCTGGTCCCGCACAGCAACGTGGTCGGACTCTTCAACGCCACCGAGGACTTCGCCTTCGGCGCGGACGACGTGTGGACCCTCTTCCACTCCTACGCCTTCGACTTCTCGGTGTGGGAGCTGTGGGGCCCGCTGCTGTACGGCGGCCGCCTGGTCGTGGTCCCCTACGACGTCTCCCGTTCCCCGGTCGACTTCCGTCGGCTGCTGGCCCGCGAGCAGGTCACCGTCCTGAACCAGACGCCGTCGGCCTTCTACCAGCTCATCCAGGCCGACGCCCAGGCCTCCGACCAGGAACTGGCCCTGCGCTATGTGGTGTTCGGCGGCGAGGCCCTGGACCTGAACCGCCTCACGGAGTGGTACGAGCGCCACGCTCCCGACGCGCCGGTCCTCGTGAACATGTACGGCATCACCGAGACCACCGTGCACGTCACCCGCATCGACCTGGACGAGCACTCCGTCACCCACCACGGGAACGGCGTGATCGGCCGCGCGGTCCCCGGCCTGCGCTCCTACGTCCTCGACGACCACCTCAAGCCCACGCCCCCCGGCGTGACCGGCGAGCTGTACGTGGGGGGCTACGGCCTGGCCCGCGGATACCACGGCCGTCCCGAGCTGACGGCGGGACGCTTCGTCGCGTGCCCCTTCGGCGAGCCGGGCGAGCGGATGTACCGCAGCGGCGACCTGGTCCGCTGGGGCAGGACCGGCCAGATGGAGTACGTCGGCCGGGCCGACTCCCAGGTGAAGATCCGCGGGTTCCGCATCGAGCTGGGCGAGATCGAGCAGGCGATCGCCGGGCACCCCGACGTGGCGACGGCGGTCGTCGTCGTGCGCGAGAACCAGGAGGGCGACAAGCGCCTGGTCGGCTATGTCGTGCCCGAGCCCGGCGCCGCGGCCCGGGCGGAAGAGATCTCCGCGCACCTGCGCGAGTTCCTCCCCGACTACATGGTGCCCTCCGCGCTCATCACGCTGTCGGAGATCCCGCTGACCTCGAACGGCAAGCTCGACCGGCGGGCCCTGCCCGCCGAGGAGACGAACACCGAGGTGGGCAGCGCGCCGCGCAACGCCTACGAGGAGAGGCTGTGCGCCCTCTTCGGCGAGCTCCTGGGCCTGGAGAACGTCGGCATCGACGACAACTTCTTCATGCTCGGCGGCCATTCACTCCTGGCCACCCGGCTCAGCGTCCGGGTCCGCGGCGAGTTCGACATCGACATCCCCATCAGGACCATCATCAGGTACCCCACGGTGGCCGAGCTCGCCGCGCTGATGCTCGCGGGCGGCGCCCCCGTCGACGAGGCCGACGCGTTCGCGGTCGTCCTGCCGCTGAACAACGATCCCGGCACGGGCAAGCCGCCGGTGTGGTTCTTCCACGGAGGCGGCGGTCTCGGCTGGGCGTACTACAGCTTCGTACTGCACATCGAGGACCGGCCCGCCTACGCCCTGCAGTCCCGCGGCTCCGACGGCGTCGAGCCGGTGGCGGGCTCCGTCGAGGAAATGATCGACGACTATGTCGGCCAGATCCTGAAGGTCCAGCCCGAGGGCCCCTTCGACCTGATCGGCTGGTCCTACGGCGGCACGGTCGTACAGGCCGTCGCGGACGCGCTCGACCGGCTCGGGCACGAGGTCCATCTCGTGGCCGTCCTGGACGCCCAGCCCGGCGGCCACGGATTCTCCACGGTGCACGCCGGCAAGGACTCGACGGACTACCGGGCCGAGCTGGAGGACGACCTCAGCCAGTACATACGGACCGGAAACCGGCAGGGCTTCCTGGACACCATGTCGACGGTGCTCGCCAACAACACGTCCCTGATGGCGGACTTCGAATCGCCGGTCTACCGCGGCGACGTGCTGTATTTCAACGCGACGCTGGAGGAGCAGTCGTACGGGCATCTGTGGCGGCCCTATGTGCTCGGCTCCCTGGAAATACACGACGTGCACGCCACGCACCACGAAATGCACATGCCCGGACCCGTGGCCCAGTTCTTCGAGGTCGTCAAGAACAAGCTCGTCTAACGAACGAATGAAGGGGTTGGTCGGTGTGAGGGAACCCGGAACATCCGCACGGGAACAGGACCGGACGGCGCTGCTGTGCGTGCCGTTCGCGGGAGCGGGACCGTCGTTCTTCCACCCATGGCAGGAGCTGGCCGGCGACCGGTGGCGCGTGACCGCCGTCGAACTGCCGGGCAGGGAACGGCGGATCCTGGAGACGCCGTTCCGCAATGTCGTCGAGGCGGCCAAGAGTTCCGTCGACGACGTCGTCGCGGACCTCGGCGAGGGGACGCGGGCCGTGCTGTTCGGGCACAGCCTGGGCGCGGTGCTCGCGTACGAGCTGGTGCATCTGCTGAGCACGCGCGGCATTGAGGTCGAGCGGCTCGTCGTCAGCGGGTCGCCGGGGCCGTGGACACAGCGAGAGCGGAGGGCGGCGGGGCTCCCGGACGACGAATTCCTCGCCAGGGTCGAGGAGTTCGCGGGATTCAGGCACGAAGCTCTCGACCACCCGGAGATGCGCGAACTGATTCTCCCCACGCTCCAGGCCGACTGCGAGATGCACGAGAGCTACGTACCGAGCACCGACGAACCGGTGTCCGTGCCGATCTGCTCGCTGCGGGGCAGCGTCGACGGTCTGGTCACCGCGGAGGAGGCGCAGCAGTGGCGGGACGCGACCACCGCTGAATTCAGCTATGCGGAATTCGAGGGCGACCACATGTACCTGGTCGACAGCGGCCGTCAGGTGCTCGACGCGATCGAGGCGGAATGCGCCCGCGTCAGTGCCTGACCGCTACGTGAGCCGACCGCTACGTGAGCTGACCGATGAGTGAAAGGACCGGAGAGGAAAGTGGAGGCATGAGAAGTCCAGCGATTGCGGTCTCAGGGCTGCGCAAGGCCTATGGCGACAAGGTCGTGCTCGACGGCGTCGACTTCGAGGTCGCGGCGGGATCGATCTTCTCCCTGCTCGGCCCGAACGGGGCGGGCAAGACGACGACGGTGAACGTCCTGACGACGTTGATGAACGCCGACGCCGGAACGGTGCGGATCGCCGGGCACGACGTGGCGACGGAGACCAAGCAGGTGCGTGCCAAGATCGGTGTGACCGGCCAGTTCGCCGCGGTGGACGACCTGCTGTCGGGCCGGGAGAACCTGCGCCTGATGGCCGACCTGAAGCGCGTGCGCTCCGACGAGGTGGTCACCGGACTCCTCGAGCGGTTCGACCTGGTGGAGTCGGCGGACAAGCTGGCGGCCACCTACTCCGGCGGTATGCGCCGGAAGCTGGACCTGGCGATGACGCTGGTCGGCAGTCCGGAGATCATCTTCCTCGACGAGCCGACGACGGGCCTGGACCCGCGCAGCAGGCGCACGATGTGGGGGATCGTGCGCGAACTCGTGGCCGAGGGCACCACCATCTTCCTCACCACCCAGTACCTCGAGGAGGCCGACCAGCTCGCCGACCGGATCGCGGTGCTCAACGGGGGCCGCCTGGTCGCCCAGGGCACCGCCGACGAGCTCAAGCGCCAGATCCCCGGCACCCACATCCGCTTCCGCTTCGCCGACCTCCGTGAACTCGACACGGCGGCGCGGGTCCTGGCCGACGCGACACGGGACGACGACGAGCTGACCCTGCGGGTGCCGAGCGACGGCGAGACCAAGTCGCTGCGGGCGCTGCTCGGACGGCTCGACGCGCACGCGATCGACGCCCTGGAGTTCTCGGTGCACCGCCCGGACCTCGACGACGTGTTCCTCGCCCTGACCGAACGCAAGAGCACCGACGCGGCGGCCGACCACGCGGACATCGAGCACCTGAGCAAGGAGGCGGTCGCACAGTGAGTACGGTCTCGACGCCGTTGGCCGATTCGGCGATCATGCTGCGCCGCAACCTGAAGCACAACGTGCGCAACCCCGTCACGATGTTCAACGCGGTCCTGTTCCCCATCGTGATCATGCTGATGTTCGTCAAGGTCTTCGGCGGCGGATTCAGCGTCGGCGACAGCTACATCGACTACGTGACGCCGGGGCTGCTCGTGATGGCCATCAGCTACGGGCTGAGCGCCACGGCGACCGCGGTGAACTCCGACATGACCAAGGGCGTCATCAACCGGCTCAAGGTGATGGACGTGTCCCGCGGCGCCATGCTGAGCGGGCATGTCGTCATCACCACGGTGCGCGCCCTGGTGGGCTGCGCGGCGATCGTCGGCGTTGCCTTCCTGATGGGCTTCGACCCGCAGGCGTCCGCCCTGGACTGGCTCGGTGTGGTCGGTGTCGTCGTGCTGCTCAGCTTCGCGGCCGGCTGGCTCACCGTCGCCATGGGCCTGGCCGCGAAGTCCGTGGAGTCGGCGGGCATGGCCGCCGTTCCGCTGATCATGCTGCCGTTCCTGAGCAGCGCGTTCGTGCCCGCGGACACGATGGGCGCCGGAGTGCGGCAGTTCGCCGAGTACCAGCCCTTCACCCCGATCATCGAGACGCTGCGCGGTCTGCTCGCGGGCAACCCGTCGGGCGGTGACGCGATCGCGGCCGTCTCCTGGTGCGTCGGCCTCGCCGTCGTCGGTTACGCGTGGGCGGTCTCCACGTTCAAGAAGCGGGCGTGACCCCGGCCGACTCCACCTTGTTGTCCCCTCCTGAGCCGTCTCGGCGCGCGTGTCGCCGAGGCGGCTTTTTCGGTCATTGTTCCGGACGCGGCACACGATGGTGCCACAGTGGCTCGATATGGCACTGAAGGTGTGCCATGGTGGAGTCATGGATCAAACCGTTGCCATCCCCCACGGCCTCCCGACGGAACGCGACGCGGGCCCCTTCGACCCGCCCCGCCGCATCGCCGAGCTGCGCGAGTCGCGCCCCGTCAGCCCCATGCTCTTCCCCGACGGGCACGAGGGCTGGTTAGTCACCGGCTATGAAGAAGTCCGCACGCTCCTGGCCGACACCCGCTTCAGCTCCCGCCAGGACATCGGCGTCCTCCATCTGCCGTACGAGGCCCCCGGCATGCCCCCCATCACCGAGCCGTCCCCGCAGGAGCCGGGCCTGTTCATCAGCATGGACCCGCCGGACCACACCCGGCTGCGGCGCATGCTCACCGGCGCCTTCACCGTCAAACGCATGAAGATGCTCGAAGAGAACATCGTCGCCATCGCCGAGCGGCAACTGGACGAGATGGCGCGCCTGACCCCGCCGGTCGACCTGGTGAAGGAGTTCGCGCTGCCGGTGCCCTCACTGGTCATCTGCGAACTGCTCGGCGTCCCCTACGCGGACCGCGAGACCTTCCAGGCCAACTCCGGCAAGATCATGGAGAAGGACATCTCGCTCGACGAGAAGATGGCCGCGTACACCGGCCTGACCACGTACCTCTCCGAACTGGTCACCCGCAAGCGCGCCGAACCCGACGAAGACATCCTGTCCGACCTGGCCCGCCACGACGACCTCACCATCGAGGAACTGACGGGCATCGCCTTCCTGCTGCTGCTCGCGGGCCACGAGACCACCGCCAACATGCTGGGCCTCGGCACCTTCGCGCTCCTGGAGCACCCGGAGCAGCTGGACCGGCTGCGCGCCGAACCGGACCTGTGGCCCGATGCCGTCGAGGAACTCCTGCGCTACCTGTCCGTCGTCGACGTCCTCTTCCGCTATGCCACGGAGGACATCGAGCTCGGCGGCGAGACCATCGGCAAGGGGTCGACCGTCATCGTCTCCATGCTGGCCGCCAACCGCGACCCCCGGCGCTTCGACGACCCCGACGCCCTGGACGTCCACCGCAAGGCGCGCGGCCAACTCTCCTTCGGCCACGGCGTCCACCAGTGCCTCGGGCAGCAACTGGCCCGCATCGAGATGCGCGCCGGGTTCGCAGGCCTGCTGCGCCGCTTCCCGACCCTGGAGCTGGCCGTCCCCGCCGACGAGGTGAGGCTCAGGACCAACATGAACATCTACGGCGTCCACGCACTGCCGGTCACCTGGACGGAAACGGCCGGGTAGCAGGCGGTCAGGGCTTGGCGCGGCGGATGTCGATGTTGCCGTGCTTGGTGCGGGCGCGGATCTTGACGGAGTCCTCGGGCTTCTCCGGCCTGTCGGACGAGGTCAGCGAGTTACGCACCTGACCCGAGCTGGAGCTCACGTCGAGCCAGGCGGCGGTGCCTTCGCTGACGCCGATTTCGATGGCGCCGAAGGAGGTTTCCAGCTGGATGGTGCCGCGGGTGGCTTCGCCGACGCGCAGGGTGCCGTGCGCGGTGACGGCGGTGAGCGAGTCCTTGGCGCGGGCGATGTCGATGTCGCCGTTGGCGCCGCGTACACGCAGTTCGCCGGTGACGGTGCCGATGGTGGTGGTGCCGTGGGAGTTCTTCATGACGGCGGTGCCGGTGACGGTGCCGACGCGCAGGCTGCCGGAGCTGGTGGAGATCTCGGCGGTGCCTTCGACACGGTCCACGGTGATCGAGCCGTGGGAGGCGGTCAGGTGCAGCGGGCCGGTGGTGTCGAGGCGTACGTCGCCGGAGGAGGTCTTGACGCGGGTCTGGCCGAGGCGGCCTTCGCCGATGACCTGGGTCCAGGCGCCGGTGGTGTCGATGCGGGAGCCGGCGGGCAGTTCGACGGTGACGTCGACGGTGCCGGTGCGGCCGAAGAGGCCGGGCTTGGGTGTCTTGATGGTCAGGACACCGCCCGTGTAGGTGACTTCGGTCTGTTCGGCGGCGCGTACGTCCTGGTCCTTCTTGGCCTCGCGGGGCCGGACCTCGACGAGGGTGTCGGTGCGTTCGCCCGCGGTGTACTGGATGGAACCGGCGTCCACACGCGCCGTGACCGAGATCGCTTCAGGAGTGTCGAACGAAGGCATGACCGGACCGTCCTCGGGTCTTCTGGGCGTGGGGGTGGTGAAGGGCGCGGGCGCGGGCGCGGCTAGCGCACCCAGCCGGTGAAGCTCTGGCCGAGGGTCTGGGTCTTCTCCGTGCGCGGTCGTGTGCCGCCGTCGACCGCCGCCGAAACGGCGCGCACGAGCCAGGCGTTGACCGAAAGGCCCTCACGGCTCGCGGCCTCCTCCGCGCGGGCCTTGAGGTGGGCGGGCAGGCGCAGGTTGACGCGGGCGGTGCCGCCCTCGTCGCCGTCGGCGGGGGCCGGGGCCTTGTAGGTGTCGACCGGCGTGGCCTGTTCCTCGGGGGCGACGTCCGCGGGCGGCAGCGTCACCACGAAGTCCGGGTCGAGGCCGCGGAGCCGTACGTCGACCGAGCCCGGTGCGAGCTCGCTGGTGATCTCGCCCATCGCCGCGGAGAGCACACTCAGCAGCGTCAGGCGGGTCGCCGACTCCAGCGGAGCGGTCAGCCGCTCGGCCAGCTCGCGGGCATCGTCCCCGCCGGCTTCGGCGGCCACCGCGAGCTCGCGGCGGAGGGTGTCGACATACGGGGTGAGGTCCATGACGTCAGCATGGCGGCACTCTGACGCCAGGTGCAAGCCTGGATGGTGCCGCATGCGAGTGGCCCGTGGCCGCGCCGCACGGCATCGAGTGGTGCCGCCAGGTGTCATGTGACGCCACGCGGCGGAGTCTCACCCCCGCAACGACGGACCGAACCAGGTGGTGAGCGCGGTCCGGAGCGCGGAGGCGTCGGGCGCTTCGTCGTCGGCGGCCCCCCAGGCGACATGGCCGTCGGGGCGGATGAGGAGCGCGGCGGGGGCGGGGATGTCGCCGATGGCCGGCACGGGCCAGAAGTCGTCCTCGCTCCGTGCGTCGACCAGGTCGACGCGGTCGGCCCAGCCCTCGGCGAGCGCCGCCAACTCGGCGCTGCCTCCCAGATCGAGCAGGACGGGGCGGCCCTCGTGCAGCAGGTCGTAGACGCCGATGGTGCCGTCCGGAGTCTTCAGGTCGGCGTCGGGGACACGGAGGCCCGCCAGCGGGTGGTCGCCGTCGACCGGGTAGCGGATGTCCAGGGCGGTCAGCATGTGACGCAGGTACCGGTTGACGTCGTCGAACACCATGAGCGCGCCGAACACCTCGCGCAGTGCGTCCGTCTGGGCGCCCGGGCGCAGCAGGGCCGACTGCGCCCGGGTGTTGTGAAGGACGCGCTCCGCGACGGGGTGGCGCTCGGCGTGGTAGCTGTCGAGGAGGGTCTCCGGCGCCCGGCCGCGCACCACGGAGGCGAGCTTCCAGCCGAGGTTGACCGCGTCCTGCACGCCCATGTTCAGGCCCTGCCCGCCGGCCGGGAAGTGGATGTGCGCCGCGTCGCCCGCGAGCAGCACCCGGCCCTCGCGGTACCGGTCGGCCTGCCGCGCGGCGTCGTTGAAGCGCGAGACCCAGCGCGGCGCCCGCATACCGAAGTCGGTGCCCGCGATCCTGACCAGCGACTCCCGCAGCTGCTCGAACGTGGGAGCCTCGTCGCGGTCCGCGACCCGGTCGTACTCGGACGCGATCACCCGGAACCAGCCGGGCTCGAAGGCGATCGCCGAGTAGTCGCCTGCCGCGCAGCGCCGCACCCACACGTAGTCCTCGGGCAGATCGGGGAGTTCGACGTCGCCGATCAGCGCGGTCATCGTCGCCGGAGTGCCGGGGAAGCCGATGCCCGCCAACTTGCGCACCGTGCTGCGCCCGCCGTCGCAGCCCACGAGATAGCGGGCGCGCAGCGTCACGGATTCCGAATCCGCGGCGGCCGTACCGATCCCGACCGTCACGCCGGTCTCGTCCTGGTCGATCCCGGTCACCTCGGAGGACCTGCGCACCCGCACGCCGAGCTCGGCGGCACGCTCCTCCAGAAGCTGCTCGATGGCCGACTGCAGGATCATCAGCGGGTAGGGGTGGCGGGACTCGGACTCGTCGAAGTCCAGGTAGAGGGCGGAGAAGTGGCCCACGGGCTGCAGTTCGCCGACCGCGAGGAAGCGGTCGAGGATGCCGCGCTGGTCGAGGACCTCCAGGGTGCGGGAGTGGATCCCGCCGGCCCGTGACTCGCCCGTCCGCTCCGCGAGCCGCTCGACCACCACCACGTCGACGCCCGCGAGCCGCAGCTCGCAGGCGAGCATCAGGCCCGTCGGCCCGGCGCCCGCAATCACCACGTCCGCGTCGATGTCCGCGTCCCTGCCCGCGTGTCCCACGTCGCCGGTGTGTCCCACGTCGTTCCCCATTCCCCTGCGTCATTCCCTGTGTCGCTGACGTCGTCGAACCGTTCTCACGTTCACGGAACGCGGACAGGACGGTCAACGCGGACCGGTCCCGGTGCGGTGCGGGGCGCCGTCGGACTTGCCTTGTCCCGCCGGCGGGACGGTTCCCGGGGGCGTCAGCATGCAGGCCCGCCGGTCCGCTCTCAACCCCACCGGCCGGCCCGCGCCGCCGGTCCGCGGACCCGGTGTGGGCGGAGGGGAATGCGCGCGACACTCCATTCGGCCATTCACGGAATTTGTCTCGCCGGCGGGACAGCGCAAAGGGCCCCGGAGGAAGGAAAAAGGCAATGAATTCGTCGCCGCAGGTTGTCCACGCAGCTGGTGGACAGGACGAGACGTCAGAAGGACAAGCCGCGCCTTTGAGCACTCCGGTGTCACTGGCGCAGGAAATCGCGGAGCTGTGGGCGCAGCACCTCAATGGCGCCGAAGTCAAGGTGGACAGCGACTTCTTCGCACTCGGCGGCAACTCGCTGACCGGCATCAAAATCATCGACCGTGTCGCGCAGGACTACGGAGTCCAGCTGTCCGTGCGCGACTTCTATCTGGCGCAGTCGCCGGCCAGGGTCGCCGAGCTGATCGAGCAGGGGAGGGCAGCGGCGTGAGGTTGACGCCCGGTGCCGGGCGCGACATCGACCTCGACGGCGTCGACCTGTTCGACCTGGACCTCTACACGTCGGGCGACCCGCATCCGATCTGGGACGTGATGCGGGAGAAGGCGCCCCTGCACCACCAAGTCCTGCCCGACGGCCGCGAGTTCTGGTCGGTAACCCGCTACGAGGACGTCTGCCGCGTCCTCGGCGATCACCGCGAGTTCACCTCCGAGCGCGGCACCGTACCCACCCACCTCGGCACGGACGACGTCGCCGCCGGTGTGCTCCTGACGTCCACCGACCCGCCGCGGCACACCGAGGTCCGCAGGCCGCTCGGCTCCAAGCTCACCGCGCGGGCCGTGAAGTCCTGGGAAGACAGCATCCGCGGGACGGTCTCGCGTTTCCTCCAGCCCGCGCTCGACGGAGAAACGTTTGACCTCGCCGAGAAGGCGCTGCTGCTCCCGGCGATGGTCACCGGCCCCCTCCTCGGCATCCCGGCCAAGGACTGGGAAGAGCTCGTCCAGCTGACCGCGATGGTGACGGCCCCCTCGGACCGGCACTTCCTCCAGGGCAGCGAAGCCGCGACCCTCGCCATCTCCCACCACGAGCTGGTCACCTACGTGAAGGACTGGGTCAAGGAGCGGCGCGCGTCCGGAGGCGAGGACGACAGCCTCCTCCAGCACCTCATGAGCGTCCGCCCCGGCGGCGAGGCGCTCAGCGACGAGGAGATCGCCCTCGACGGCTACAGCATCCTCCTCGGCGCCAACGTCACCACGCCGCACACCGTTTCGGGCACCGTGCACGCCCTCATCGAGCGGCCCGAGCAGTTCGCCAAGGCCCAGGCCGACCCCACGCTGATCCCGAACCTCGTCGAGGAAGGCCTGCGCTGGACCTCGGCCGCCTGCAACTTCATGCGGTACGCCGTCGACGACGTCGAGATCGCCGGGGGCACGATCCCGGCCCGCGGCGCGGTCGTCGCCTGGATCGGCTCGGCCAACCGGGACTCCGCCCAGTTCACCGACCCGCACGACTTCGACATCACGCGGAGCAACGCCAAGCGGCAGGTCGCCTTCGGGTACGGGCCGCACTTCTGCATCGGGGCGCCGCTGACCCGGCTGACCCTGCGTGTCTTCTTCGAGGAGCTGCTCGAGAAGTTCGGCTCCATCGACCTGGCCGGCGAACCGGAGCACCTGCGGTCGTACTTCATCGCCGGGATGACCCACCTCCCCATCGTCGCCGAGAAACGACTGACGCCATGACCTCCGGCTCCGCCACCATCACCTCGCCGTGGTTCGTCCGGCCGCCGACCGAGAACGCCGCCCGGATGTTCTGCTTCCCCTTCTCCGGGTCCGGGGCCTCGGCCTTCAGCGCCTGGCCCCTCGCCATCGATGACGTCGAGGTCAGCCCCGTACAGTTCCCCGGCCGCGAGAACCGCCTCGGCCACCCGCACTACGGCACCTACGAGAACCTCGCCGCGGAGCTGACCGGCCCCCTGGAGCCGCTGCTCGACCGGCCCTTCTCGTTCTTCGGGCACTGCGCGGGAGCACTGCCCGCCTACGAGACCGTGCTCCGGCTCGCCGAACGCGGCCTGCCGACACCGGACCGCCTCTTCGTGTCCGGCCAGCCGGCACCGCACGACGCGTCGCGCGACCGGATGCTCACCATGAGCGAGCCCGAACTCCGCGCCGAACTGGAGACGTTCCTCCGCGGCCGGGGCATCGAGCCGCGGCCGGACATGATCGACATGGGCATGCTCGTACTGCTCCGCGATCACGCGGCGGCGGGCGCCTACCGGCGGACCGAGCCTGCCGCCGTGCCCTGCCCCATCGTCGTACTGCACTGGCGCGACGACCCCGACGTGAGCCTCGACGAGTTGCAGGGATGGCGCGCATACGCGGACTCGGTCGAATTCCGAGTCGTCGACGGCGGCCATTACGACTTCATGGACGCGCCGGACGAACTGCTGAATTTGTTGACCTCCTGGCGGTGAGAGCAGTGCAGCCCGTAAGAGCCATACGTCGAGGGAACCGGAAGGGATTCGCATGAGTGGCGCAGCCACCGATATTGCCGTCATCGGGATGTCGTGCCGCTTCCCCGGCGTGCACGGCCTGAGCGATTTCTGGCGCCTGCTGATCGAGGGCAAGTCGACCGTCGGCACGTTCCCGGAGCACCGGGCGGTCGATGCGAACTCGACGTACACCTCCCATCCGGACGGCGACACCCTCGACTCCGGTTCGTTCTTCGACTCCATCGACGGGTTCGACGCCGGGTTCTTCGATACGAGCGCGGCCGAGGCCGCCGCCATGGACCCCGTGCAGCGCCTCGGGCTCGAACTCGCCTGGGAGGCCGTCGAGGACGCCGGTGTCCCGGCGGCCTCGCTCACCGGCCGCGCGGTCGACGTCGTGGTCGGCGCCGCGCCCTCCGGGTACGAACTGCTGCGCAAACTCTCCGGCAGCGACCAGGACGACCACTACGCCGCGCTCGGCTCCAGCGGCGCGCTGATCGCGAACCGGATCTCGAACCTCTTCGACGTCCGCGGCATGAGCTACTGCGCGGACTCGGGCCAGTCGTCCTCACTCGTGTCGCTGTCCCTGGCGTGCGACCGCATACGGGGCGGCGCGGTCGACATGGCGATCGCGGGCGGCGTGCACCTGATCGCCGACCCGGAGGCGGGAGCGGGCCTGGCGAATCTGGGCGCCCTGTCGCCCGACGGCCGCTGCTTCACCTTCGACGAGCGGGCCAGCGGCTTCGCCCGGGGCGAGGGCGGCGCGTTCGTCGTCCTGAAGCGGCTCGACCTCGCCGTCGCCGACGGCGATCACATCTACGCGGTGGTACGCGGCTGGGGCGTCGGCAGCGGCGGTGCGTCGAGCCGGATGCCCGATCCCAGCCCCGCCGGACAGGCGGCGGCCGTCCTCGCCGCCCTGGAACGCGCGGCCGTTCCCTTCGACGGCGTCGACTACGTCGAGGCCCACGGCACCGGCACCCGCGTCGGCGACCCGGCCGAAATATCCGGTCTGCGCGAGGTCATCAAGGAAGCGGGCGGCCGCAGCCGCCCGCTGGCGATCGGCTCGGTGAAGACGAACGTCGGTCACCTGGAGCCGGCCGCGGGAATCGTCGGCTTCGTGAAGGCGGCGCTCTGCGTGGACCGCGCGCACCTGGTCCCGAGCCTCAACTTCCGCTCCCCGAACCCCGCCATCGCCGACTTCCACCAGGACTTCGAGGTGCTGCGGGCCGCGCGGCCCTGGCCCGGCGAGCCCGGCCGGCCGCGTCGGGCGGGGGTGTCGGCGTTCGGCCTCGGCGGCACCAACGCGCACGTGATCCTCGAACAGGCACCCGGCGACCGGGCGCAACTCCCGCCCACCGGAGCGGACTTGGACACCCCGGCTCACTCCGGAGCCGTGCCGTGGGTACTGTCGGCGCGGTCGGAACCGGCACTGAAGGAGCAGGCGGCCCGGCTGCGGGACCTCGTGGCCGCGGACACGTCCCTATCGGCCGTGGACGTCGGACATGCGCTGGTGTCGCGGCGGTCGTCGTTCGAGCACCGGGCGGTGGTCCTGAGCGGCAGCCGTGAGGAGGCGCTCGCGGGCCTCGACCTGGTGGCGGAGGGCGGCGGCTCGGAGCGGGCGGTGCGCGGGACGGCCACGGACCCGTCGGGCCCCGTCGTCTTCGTGTTCCCCGGCCAGGGCTCGCAGTGGCTGGGCATGGGACGGCGGCTGTACGCGGAGTCCGAGGTCTTCGCGCGGGCGATCGACGCGTGCGAGCGGGCTCTGGCACCCCATGTGGACTGGTCCCTGGTGGACGTGGTGCGCGGCGAGGAGTCGGCCGCGTCCCTCGACCGGGTGGACGTGGTCCAGCCGACGCTCTTCGCGATGATGGTGTCGCTCGCGCAGGTGTGGCGGTCCCTTGGCGTGGTCCCCGAGGCAGTGGTGGGGCACTCGCAGGGCGAGATCGCCGCGGCGTGCGTGTCGGGCGCGCTCTCGCTCGAGGACGCGGCGCGCATCGTCGCCCTGCGCAGCCGGGCCCTGATCGATCTGGCGGGCCCCGGCGGGATGAGCGCGGTCGCCGCGCCCGTCGAATGGGTCCGCGACCGGTTGGAGCACTGGTCGGGACGGCTCTCCGCGGCCGCGGTCAACGGGCCCGCGTCGGTGGTGATCTCCGGCGACAACGAGGCGCTCGACCAGTTCGCCGAGATGGCGGCCGGTGACGGCGTACGGGTGCGACGGGTCAGGGTGGACTACGCCTCGCACTCCCACCACGTCGAACGCATCCGTGAGCGTCTGCTCGCGGACACCGCGGGCATCACGCCGAAGGAATCGGCGGTGAAGTTCTACTCCACGGTCACCGGCGGCCTGCTCGACACCCGCGTGCTCGACGGCTCGTACTGGTACGACAACCTGCGCTCGATGGTGCGCTTCGGCGAGGTCGTCGAAGGCCTCATGCGCGAGCACGGCGGCGTGTTCGTGGAAGTCAGTCCGCACCCCGTGCTCCAGGTCGCGATGGAGGAGGCGGCCGACGCGCTTGCCGCCCCGCCGACCGTGGTCAGCACCCTGCACAAGCAGGACGGGAGCGCGGGCAAGGTCCTTGCGTCGCTGGCCGAGCTGCACGTACGCGGTCTGCCGGTGAACTGGAAGGCGGTGTTCGCCGCGGACCGGCCGCGCCGGGTCGCCCTGCCGACGTACGCGTTCCAGCGGCAGCGGTACTGGCTCTCGGCGTCCGACGACACCGGCGCCACGAGCGACCCCTCCGCGCAGGCGGGCGCCGCACCGGCGGACCTGGGTTCGCAGTCGGCGGTCCTCGCGCTGGTGCGCGCCGAAACGGCGGCGCTCCTGGCCGCCGGCGGAGTGGCGCTGACCGAGGCCGACCTCACGGCGCGGTCGGCCGAGACCTTCAAGGATCTGGGGTTCGACTCCTCGATGGCCGTGCGGCTGCGCAACCGGCTGACCGCGGCGGCCGGTGTACGGCTCCCGGCCACGGTCGCGTTCACCTACCCCACGGTGCGCAAGCTCGGTCTCCATATCTTCTCCCTCCTGGAGCCCCGGACGCCCGAAGTCCCGGAGCCCCCGGCCCCCGAAGTCCCGGCGGCGGACGCGGTGGGGGAGACGAGCCCGGAAGACCGCAGTGACGACGATTTGTACGCATTGATCGAGCGCGGATACGCGTAGCCACACCCGTTCGTCCGAGCAACCGTTAAGGGAGTCCCTGGTGGAGGATGTCGACAAGCTCCGGTCCTACTTGCGACGTGCCGTCGGCGACGCGCAGGAGCTGCGCGAGCGCGTGCGGGAGCTGGAGGAGTCCGCTCACGAGCCCATCGCGATCGTGGGCGTGGGATGTCGCTTCCCCGGCGGGGTGACCTCCCCCGAAGACCTGTGGGGAGTCGTGTCCGACGGTGTGGACGCGATAAGTGACTTCCCGCAGGACCGCGGCTGGGACGTGGACGCGCTGTACGACCCAGATCCCGAGGCGCGCGGCAAGACGTACGCGCGCACGGGCGGATTCCTGACCGATCTCGGGGATTTCGACGCGGAGTTCTTCGGCATCAGCCCGCGCGAGGCGCTGGCGATGGACCCGCAGCAGCGGTTGATGCTGGAGACGTCGTGGGAGGCGCTGGAGCGGGCGGGCATCGACCCGGCCGGGGTACGGGGTTCCGCGACCGGGGTGTTCACCGGGCTCTACGCCGTCGACTACGGCCCGCGGATGGGCGACGCGGCGGCCGGTGACGTGGAGGGCTACGCCCTTGCGGGGACCTACACCAGCGTGGCATCGGGCCGGGTCGCGTACGCCCTGGGCCTGGAGGGCCCGGCGGTGTCGACCGACACGGCGTGCTCGTCGTCGCTCGTCGCCGTCCACCAGGCCATGCGCTCGCTGCGTTCCGGGGAGTGCACCCTTGCGCTGGCCGGCGGGGTGTCGACGCTTTCCACCCCGGGGCTGCTCGTGGAGTTCGCACGGCAGCGGGGTCTGGCCCTCGACGGACGGTGCAAGGCGTTCGCGGACGCGGCGGACGGCACCGGCTTCTCCGAGGGCGCGGGCGTACTGGTCCTGGAGCGCCTGTCGGACGCGCGGCGCAACGGGCGCCGCATCTGGGCGGTGATCCGCGGTGCGGCGGTCAACCAGGACGGAGCGTCCAACGGCCTTACCGCGCCGAACGAACTGGCTCAGCAGCGGGTGATCCGGGCGGCCTTGGCGGACGCCCGCATGCAGGCGAACGACGTGGACGTGGTGGAGGCCCACGGGACCGGCACGTCCCTGGGCGACCCCATCGAGGTGGAGGCACTCCTTGCCGCCTACGGGCAGGCCCGCGAGCCCGGCAGCCCGCTGTGGCTGGGGTCGCTGAAGTCGAACATCGGCCACACGCAGGCGGCCGCGGGCGTCGGCGGAATCATCAAGATGATCATGGCGATGCGGCACGGGGTGATGCCCCGGACGCTGCACGTGGACCGCCCGTCGACACACGTGGACTGGTCGGCCGGGACGGTGGAACTGCTGACCGAGCCCAGGGAGTGGACCAGCGCCCCGGGACGGCCCCGCCGCGCGGGAGTGTCGTCCTTCGGCATCAGCGGCACGAACGCCCACCTGATCCTCGAACAGGCACCGGCGCAGGAACAGGAACCGGACACCGCCGAGCGCGAGCCGGATTCCGCGGACCGCCTCGTCCCCTGGGCCCTGTCCGCGCGATCGGAGCAGGCGCTGCGGGCGCAGGCAGAGAAGCTGCGCGCGTTCGCCGCCGCCGATCCGGACGCCGACATCGCCGACGTGGGCTGGTCGCTGGCGTCGAGCCGGGCCGGTCTCGAACACCGCGCGGTGGTCCTCGGGCACGGTCACGACGAGCTCCTGAGCGGCCTCGCGGCACTGAGCGAAGGCACGGAGGCCGCCGGGGTGGTGCGCGGCGTCGCCGCGGAACTCGGCGAGCGCGTCTTCATGTTCCCCGGACAGGGCACGCAGTGGGCCGGTGCGGCACGGCAGTTGTACGACACCTTCCCCGTCTTCGCGCGGAGCCTCGACGAGGTCTGCGCACGCTTCGACGCCCATCTGGCCTTCGACCTCAAGCCCCTGCTCCTCGCGGACGAGCCCGAGGGCCGTGAGCGCACCGACATCACCCAGGCGGCGCTGTTCGCCCTCCAGGTCAGCCTGTACCGGCTCCTGTCGCGGTACGCCCCGCGACCGGACCAGCTGATCGGTCACTCCGTCGGCGAGATCGCCGCCGCCCACGTGTCCGGAGTCTTCGACCTGGACACCGCGACCAGGCTCGTGGCCGCGCGCGGACGGGTCATGCAGACGGTCGGCGAGCGCGGCGCGATGCTGGCCGTACGCGCCTCGGAAACCGCCGTGAGCGCCCTGCTCGAACAGTGCGAGCGCGTCGGGATCGCCGCCGTCAACGGCCCCGAATCGGTGGTGCTCTCGGGCCTTCGCGACGAGGTCCACGCCCTGCGGGACCGGCTGATCGAAGGCGGCACGTCGGCGAAGCTGCTCGACGTCGACCACGCGTTCCACTCCCCGCTCATGGACCCGATCCTGGACGAGTTCGCACGCTCGCTCGGCGAGCTCACCACGGGCGAGATGTCGATCCCGATCGTCTCGACCAGGCTGGGCCGTGCGGCCACGCTCCAGGAGCTGTCGTCCGTCGCGTACTGGGTGGCCCACGTCCGCGAACCCGTGCGCTTCCACGACGCGGTGGAGTCCGCTCGTGCGGCCGGCGCGAGCGTCTTCGTCGAGGTGGGGCCCGGAGCGACGCTCGCGAGCATCACCAAGGAGGCCTTCGCCGCCGAGGGCGTGAGTGACGCACTGGTCGTCTCCACGGCACGGCGGGGCCGTCCGGCAGCGGCCGCACTGGCCGACGCCCTGGCCCAACTGCACGTGAGGGGCGTGCCCGTGCACTGGGACGCCCTGTTCGGGACGCGCCGCCAGGTGGACCTGCCCACCTACGCGTTCCAGCGGCAGCGCTACTGGATGGACGCCCCCGCCGGAACGGGGTCGGCGGACATCGCCTCCGCCGGTCTCTCGGCACCGGACCACCCGCTGCTCGGTGCCGTGGTGGACCACCCCGGCACCGACGAGGTGGTGTTCACCGACCGGTGGTCCCTGCGGACCCACGAATGGCTCGCCGACCACGCCGTGTTCGGGGCGGTCGTCGTACCCGCGACGGCCTACATGGACCTGGCGCTCTCGGCGGGCGACCTCGTCGGCTGCGCCGCGCTCGAGGAACTCTCCCTGGAAGTCCCCCTGATCCTGCCCGACTCGGGCGACGTGCAGATACGGGTCGTCGTCGGCGCGGCCGACGAGACCGGACGCCGGTCCCTCGACGTGTACTCGCGTCCCGCCGAGGACGGCAGGACGGTGGGCGGCTGGACCCGCCACGCGATGGGGAACCTGGCACCGGACACCGCGCGGACGACCGCGTGGACCGACGACACGCGACCGCTCGCCGTATGGCCGCCGGCCGGGGCGCAGAAGGTCGACATCGACGGCCTCTACGACACGCTCGCGGACGCGGGCTTCGACTACGGCCCGACCTTCCGCGGACTGCGTGAGGTCTGGCGGCAGGGCGACGACCTCTACGCCCTCGCCACACTGCCGGAGAGCGCCGATCACCGGGCCGGGGGCGGATTCGCCCTGCATCCCGCGCTGATCGACAGCGTGCTGCACGCCGTACTCGCGGGCGGTGTCGTCGAGGTGACGGGCGATCAGGGCTGGATGCCCTTCTCCTGGTCCGGCGTCGACCAGGTCGGTCCGTGCGGCCCGAGCGTCCGGGTCCGGCTCACCCCGGCAGGCGAGGGCATCGTGTCCCTGGCCGTCGCCGACGAGGACGCCAACCCGATCGCGCACGTCGACGCGCTGACGTTCCGCCCGGCCAGTGCCGAGCAAGTGCGCGCGGCACGCGGCGGACAGGAGCAATCGCTCTACGAACTGCGCTGGCGGCCGCTCACGCAGGACAAGCAGGAGACCCACCGCGGATCGTGGGGCGTTCTCGGCGCGAAGGACGGTCTGGCCTCCCGGCTCTCCGGAGCGGGAGACGGCGACGTCGTGCTCCACGAGACCATGGACGACGTCCTCGCCGCCGAGGCACCCGGACACATCCTCCTGTGCCTGGACGACTTCATCACCGCCGACCCCGATCTGCCCGCCGCCGTCGGCGGCACGGGCAAGCGCGTCCTGGACTGGATCCAGCGGTTCCTCGCCGCCGAGACCCATGCCGGATCCACCCTGGTGGTCCTCACCCGCCTCGCCGTCGACACCGGTGCGGGGGAGCGCGTCGAAAGCCTCCCCGGCGCCTCCGTATGGGGCCTGATCCGGTCCGCGCAGACGGAGCACCCCGGCAGGTTCCGCCTGGTGGACATCGACGACCAGGAGACCTCCCTGGCCCGCGTTCTGGACGCGCCCGCCATCGGTGAGGAGCAACTGGCGCTGCGCGACGGCGCGTACCTCGTTCCCCGCATGGCGCAGGCCGCACCCGCCGACCACCAGATCGAGCCGCCGGCCGAAGGCGCCCACCGCCTCGGCATCCCGAGCAGGGGCACGCTGGAGAACCTGACATGGGTCCCGAGCCCCGAGGCGGAGGCACCCCTTTCGAGCGGGCAGGTACGCATCGCCGTCCAGGCGGCGGGCCTCAACTTCAAGGACGTCACGATCGCCCTGGGCCTGGTGAACAGCACGGTCGCCGATGCCCCGATCGGCCTCGAAGGCGCCGGCGTGGTCACCGAGGTGGCGGACGACGTGACACGCCTTTCGCCGGGCGACCGGGTGACCGGCGTCTTCAACGGCGCCTTCGGCCGCGTCGCCGTGGCCGACAACCGGATGCTCACCCACGTCCCCGACGAGTGGAGCTACGCCCAGGCGGCGTCCATACCGACCACCTTCCTCACCGCCTACTACGCGCTCTTCCGCCTGCGGAACCTCAAGAAGGGCCAGCGCATCCTCATCCACGCCGCGGCCGGCGGCGTCGGGATGGCGGCCGTCCAACTGGCCAAGCACGTCGGCGCCGAGATCTACGCGACCGCGAGCCCGGCCAAGTGGCCCGCCCTGCGCGCTCTGGGCCTCGACGACGAGCACCTGGCGTCGTCGCGCGACCTGGAGTTCGCCGAGAAGTTCCGGCACTCCACCGGCGGGCAAGGGGTCGACTTCGTACTGAACTCCCTCGCGCACAGCTTCGTCGACGCCTCGCTGACGCTGCTCACCCGCGGCGGCGACTTCGTCGAGATGGGCAAGACGGACATCCGTGATCCCCGCCAGGTGGCTGCCGACCACCCCGGAGTCGACTACGAGGCCTTCGAGCTCTACGACGCGGGACCGGACGCCATCCACGAGATGTTCCGGGCCGTCATGGAACTCTTCGCCGACGGCCGGATCCGGCTCAACCCGATCTCCGTACGGAACATCCGCGACGCACGCAGGACGTTCCGCGAGATGAGCCAGGGCCGCCACATCGGCAAGCTGGTCTTCGAGGTCGCAGACGGCCTCGGCGGCGGCACCGTCCTGGTCACCGGCGGCACCGGCGGCGTGGGTTCCCTGCTGGCGCGCCACCTCGTCGCCGAACGCGGCGTACGCAGCCTGGTGCTCGCGAGCCGTCGCGGTCCGGCGGCCGACGGGGTGACCGAGCTGGTCGCGGACCTGGAGGCCGCGGGCGCCGCGGTCAGGGTCGTGGCATGCGATGTCGCGGACCGGGCCGCCGTGGCGGACCTGCTCGCCGACGTGCCCCCGAAGTACCCCCTGACGGCGGTCGTGCACGCGGCGGGCACACTGGCGGACGGCACGATCGAGTCGATGACCGCCGAGAGCTTCGACCACGTGCTGCGCGTCAAGGTCGGCGGTGCGGTCAACCTGCACGAACTGACCGAACAGCACACCCTGTCGGCGTTCATCCAGTTCTCCACCGTCGCCGGCACGCTCGGCACCGGAGGACAGGCGAACTACGCCGCGGCCAACGTGTTCCTGGACGGCCTCGCGGCGCGACGCAGGGCATCCGGCCTGGTCGGCACCTCGCTGTGCTGGGGCTGGTGGGAGCAGAGCAGCGGCATGACCGGCGGCCTCGACCAGGCCGACCTGTCACGGCTCCGGCGGATGGGCATCGCCCCGATGCCGACCGCCGAGGCACTGGCCCTGTTCGACGCGGCCTGCGCGCTCGACGAGCCGGTCCTGATCCCGGCCAGGGTGGACATCGCCGCGCTGCGGAACAAGACCGGCGAGGAACTGCCGCCCCTCCTGCGCGACCTCGTCGACGCAGGCCGTCCGCGCCGCAACAGGGCGGGCACGGCCAAGGACGCCGGCGCTCCCGGCCTGGCCGCCAGGCTGGCCGCCCTGCCCGCGGACGAGGCGGCGGCAGCCGTACTCGACTGGGTCCGCGACCAGGTCGCCGTCGTGCTCGGGCACGCGTCCGGCGCGGTCGTCGACGTCGACCAGGCGTTCACGCAGCTCGGATTCGACTCACTGACGTCCGTCGAACTCTGCAACCGCCTGGCTTCCGCGACCGGACTGCGCCTGCCCTCCACCCTCGTCTTCAGCTACCCGACGCCGCGCGAACTGGGCGAGCACCTGTCCGGCCTGCTGCGTCCGGAACCGGACACGAGCGACGCCGCCGACACCGCTGCCGCCGATGACGCGGTGCTCCGGGAAGTGCTGGGCGCGGACGAACTGTCGGACTTGGACCTGGAAGCACTGGTCGGCCTGGCTCTGGATGAGAAGAGGTAAGTGACATGACCAACTCCGCGGATCGCACAGCGGACGGCGCGGACCGGGTCCAGCGGGCGCTCCGCACGCTGCTCGAGGAGCGCGACCGGCTCCGCCAGGAGAACGACGCCCTGCGAGCGGGCCGCGGCGAGCCCATCGCCGTGGTGTCCATGGCCTGCCGTTACCCGGGAGGCGTGTCGACGCCCGAGGACCTGTGGGACCTGCTCCGCGACGGCCGTGACGTCGTGGAGGAGTTCCCGAAGGACCGCGGGTGGCGGGACGTGTACGACGCCGACCCCGACGCCGTCGGCAGCACGTACGCGCGCCGGGGAGGTTTCCTGAGCGACGCGGCCGGTTTCGACGCGGGCTTCTTCGGCATCAGCCCGCGCGAGGCGCTCGCGATCGACCCGCACCACCGCCTGCTCCTGGAGACGTCGTGGGAGGTCCTGGAGCGGGCCGGCATCGTCCCCGCCGACGTGCGCGGATCCGAGGTCGGTGTCTTCTCCGGGGTGAGCTCGTCCGAGTACGGGTGGCGATTCCTGGAGGGCGGCCAGAAGGACCTGGAGGGCTACCTCCTGTACGGCAGCGCGCTGAGCGTCGCCTCCGGCCGGGTGGCGTACGAACTGGGCCTGACCGGACCGGCGGTGTCGGTGGACACGGCGTGTTCGTCGTCCCTCGTGGCCCTGCACATGGCGGCGCAGTCACTGCGTTCGGGGGAGTGCTCGCTCGCCCTCGCGGGCGGGGCGACGGTGATGGCGACGCCCTCGTTCTTCGTGGAGTTCGCCCGGCAGCGCGCCCTGTCGGCCGACGGCCGGTGCAAGGCGTTCGCGGACGCGGCCGACGGAACCGGCTGGGCCGAGGGAGTGGGCGTACTGCTCCTGGAGCGTCTTTCCGACGCCCGCCGCAACGGCCACCCGGTCCTCGCCGTCCTGCGCGGTTCCGCCGTGAACCAGGACGGGGCGAGCAACGGTCTGACCGCGCCCAACGGCCGTGCCCAGGAGAAGGTGATCCGCAAGGCGCTGGCGAACGCGGGGGTGTCGGCCTCCGAAGTGGATCTGGTCGAGGCCCACGGCACCGGAACCAAGCTGGGGGACCCCATCGAGGCGGGTGCGGTCCTCGCGACCTACGGGCAGGGCCGTGCGCAGGGCAGGCCGCTCTGGCTGGGGTCCCTGAAGTCGAACATCGGTCACTCCATCGCCGCCGCGGGTGTCGGCGGCGTCATCAAGTCCGTGCTGGCCCTGCGCCACGGGTATCTGCCGAAGACCTTGCACGTGGACGCGCCCTCCCAGCACGTGGACTGGTCGTCCGGTGACGTCGAACTCCTGACGGAGGGGCGCGAGTGGATCCGGACGGACGGTCCGCGGCGGGCCGGTGTGTCGTCGTTCGGAGTCAGCGGCACCAACGCGCACGTGATCCTGGAGGAGGAGCCGCCCTACGAGCCGCCGCAGGTTGCCGGGCAGGAGCCGGCGCAGGAGCAGGCACAGGAGTCCGCGGCGGCCCCCGGTGTCGTCGGCGGCCTCGTGCCGTGGGTGGTGTCGGGCAAGAGCGCGGCGGCCCTGGAGCAGCAGGCGGGCAAGCTGAGCGCGTTCGCCGCCGCCGATCCGGGCGCCGACACCGCCGACATCGGCGCGTCGCTGGTGTCGAGCCGGTCGCGCTTCGAGCACCGCGCGGTGGTCCTGGGCCGCGGCCGTGACGAGCTGGTGAGCGGCTCGGCGGCGCTGGGCCAGGGCACCGAGTCCCCGGCGGTGGTGCGGGGTGTCGCCGGGAAACTCGGCGGCGTCGCCTTCATGTTCCCCGGCCAGGGCTCGCAGTGGGTCGGCATGGGCCGCCAGCTGTACGACAACTTCCCGGTCTTCGCGCAATCCCTCGACGCCTGCGACGCCGCACTGTCCGAGTGGGTCGACTGGTCGCTGCTCGACGTCGTGCGCGGCGTCGAGGGGGCACCGACCCTGAAGCGGGTGGACGTCGTCCAGCCGGCGCTGTTCTCCGTGATGGTGTCCATGGCCGCCCTGTGGCGGTCCTGGGGCGTGGAACCGGCCGCGGTGGTCGGACACAGCCAGGGCGAGATAGCCGCCGCCCACGTGTGCGGCGCGCTGTCCCTGCGGGACGCCGCCAAGGTCGTGGCGCTGCGCAGCAAGGCCCTGGTGGACGTGATCGGGAACGGCGGGATGGCATCGGTCGCGGAGTCCGCGGACGTCGTCGCGGAACGCCTCGCTCCGTGGAGCGACCAGGTGAGCGTCGCCGTGGTCAACGGACCCCGCTCGGTGGTGGTGTCCGGGGAGCCGGACGCGCTCGACGAGTTCGTCGAGAAGATGAAGGCCGACGGCGTCCAGGCGCGGCGGATATCGGTCGACTACGCATCGCACTCCCACCACGTGACCCCGGTCCGGGACCAGGTGATCGACGCGCTGTCCGACCTGAGCCCGAAGACGTCGACGCTTCCCTTCTGCTCGACGCTGTACGGCAGGACCATCGACACCGCGGAGCTGAACGCCGACTACTGGTACAACAACCTGCGCGAGCAGGTCCTCTTCGAGCCCTCCGTGCGCCGGTTGGCCGAGGACGGATTCCGGGTGTTCATCGAGATGAGCCCGCACCCCGTCCTGACCGTCCCGGTGCAGGAGATCGTCGAGGACGTGGACGACGCGCTGGTCCTCTCCTCGTCGCGGCGGGAGCGGGACGAGGTGGAGTCCGTGATCGGCTCCCTTGCCCAACTGCACGTGCGGGGCGGGTCCGTGGACTGGGACGCCCTGTTCGGGACGCGTCGGCGGGTCGACCTGCCGACGTACGCGTTCCAGCGGCAGCGGTACTGGCTCAACTCGTCGCACACGGCCGTCGAGGCGTCCCCGGCGGAGCTGCCATCCGCGGCCGAAGAGCAGGCCGTATCCCTGGCGGACAGGGTCGCCGCCCTCACCGACGACGACGCGAAGGCACTCGTACTCGACCACGTCCTCGAAAAGGTCGCCGTCGTGCTCGGGCACTCCTCCGGTGACCTCGTCGACCCCGACCAGGAGTTCAAGGAGCTCGGATTCGACTCACTCCTCTCGGTGGAGCTGAGCAAGCGCCTGACCGCGTCGACCGGACTCAAACTGCGCGCGAACACGGTGCTGCGGCACCCGTCGCCGCGACGGGTCGCCGAGCACGTCACGACCTCGATGGCCAAGCACGGCCGGGGGTGAACCGACGGTCCCGCGGGCCCGCACGGGCCCCGCGGGACTGTCCCGCCGGCGGGACACCGCAAGGCCGGGAGCGGAGTGTCCCGCCGGGCAACGACTTGTCTTGAACGGCCACATCACTTCCCGGAAGGTGGAAGTGATCCGTGGATTTCTCCGATTCCCGGGCCCGGGCCTTTTTGCTTCGAGGGGTTGATTTCTGTGCGTTCGTTCGGTGCGTCGTCTGCGCATAAAGGATTGTGGCGGGCGCAGGAAATGTTTCCCGACACGCTGAACCATGCGCTGACCATGTGGGACGTGGACGGCGACCTGGACACGGCGGTCCTGGAATCCACGTTCCTGCACGTGATGAACGAGGCGGAGGTGCTGCGCGTCAATTTCGTCGACGGCGACAGCGGACTGCGCCTCGTGCCCCGGGAATTGGGGGACTGGCGGCCGTTCTTCCTGGACCTGAGCGCCGAGGCCGACCCCGAGCAGGCGGCGCGCGAGGCGCTGGCCGACCTGCTGCGGCAGCCGTTCGACCTGGCGCGGGACCTGCTCTTCCGCCTCGGCGCGGTGAAGCTCGGGGCGAACCGCACCCTCCTGGTGATCGCCTACCACCACCTCATATCGGACGGGTTCGGCTCGGGCGGCCTCCTCTCGCGGCGCCTGGCCGAGGTGTACACCGCGCTGGCACAGGGCGAGAAGGCACCGGAGCCCGCGCACCCGTGGGACGCCGAGTCGTTCGCGACCGGCGCGACGGAGTACCTCGCCTCCGAACAGGCCACCGAGGACACGCAGTTCTGGCGCGACTACCTGAAGGACGCGCCCGCGCCCGCCCAGGTACCGCGCGTCGCCCTGTCCGACGCCCGGCGGTCCGCGCTCGACGCACCGACGGGCAGCGCCGACCGCTGGGGCGAGCTGACCGAACCCCTCGGCATGGTGAGCCGCACCCTGAGCGTCGGCCGCGCCGAGGCGGACGCGTGGGCCGAGACCGCCACGTCCATGGGCGTATGGACGTCGTCGCTGCTGACCGCGGCCACCGCGGTGTTCCTGCGGCACCGCTGCGACCGTCCGGAGTTCCTCCTCTCCCTGGCCGTGGGCAACCGGGTCGGAGCGGCCAGCAGGACGCCGGGTCTCGCGGTGAACGTGGTGCCGGTGCGGGTGAAGGTTCCGCTCGGCGCGACCTTCACGGAGATCGCCGACGCGATCGGCGACGAGACGTACGACATCTTCGACCACACCGCCAGCCACTACTCGGAGATCCAGCGCGCGAGCGGCACCGTCCTGGACGCCCGCGGCAGCTTCGGCGCCGTCGTGAACGTCGTCGACTTCGTGGAGCGGCTGCACTTCGCGGACAGCCCGGCGCGCTACCTCGGCGGGACGACCGGTGTCTTCGACGAACTCTCGATCGCCGTCTACAACGACGGGAGCGCCGACAGTGACCTGTTCATCCGGCTCGACGCCCCCGCGAGCCTGTACTCCCGCGCGGAGCTTCGCTCCATCGGCGAGGACCTCATCGCGTACATCCGCGCCGCGGTGGCCGCGGGCGAGCAGCCGGTCGGCGCCCTTGACGTGGTGAGCGGAGCCGAGCGCGACCGGCTCCTGACGGCGCGGGACGACACGGACGCGCAGGTGCCGGAGGCGACCGTCGCGGAGCTGTTCGCGCGGCAGGTCGAGCAGGATCCCGATGCCGTCGCGGTGGTGTCGGGGGACTCCTCGGTCTCGTACCGTGAGCTGGACGAGCGCTCCAGCCGGCTGGCCCGGTCGCTGCGCGGCCGGAACGTGGGCCCCGAGACGGTCGTGGCGGTGGCCATGCCCCGATCGGCGGACCTGGTCGTCGCCCTCCTCGGCGTGGTGAAGGCGGGCGGCGCCTACCTGCCGATCGATCCGGCCCTCCCGGCCGCCGGGATCAAGTCGGCGGTCGAGGACGCTTCGGCGAGCCTGCTGCTCACCGACGCGACGACGCCCGGGCCGCTCCCCTCCGACGCCGGTGTTCCGGTGATCGCCTTCCACGACATCGCTTCCGACGGGTCCGGCGACGACAGCGGCGGTGCGGGCGAGATCCCCGTACCGTCGCATCAGGACAGCCTGCTGGCCGTGTCGTACGGATACGCGCCGACCGGTGAGAGCACCGTGATCGCCGTGACGCACGGCAACGTGCGGCGCTTCGTCCTGGACCGCCGCCGACAGGAAGCAGGCGCGAGCACGGTGCTGTGGCATGCGCCGCACACCGCCGATGTGCTCGCCGTCGAAGTGTGGGCGCCTCTGCTGAACGGCGGCCGGGTGGCCGTCGCTTCTGCCGGAAACCTGGACGCCGACGCGCTGACCGAGGCGCGGGCCGCGCACGAGATCTCCTCGGTGTGGCTGCCCGCGGGCCTGTTCTCGGAGATCGCGGCACAGCGCCCCGAACTTTTCGCCGGACTGCGCGAGGTGTGGACCGGCGGCGACCGCGTGTCCGCGGCCGCGCTGCGACGGGTACGGGAAGCCTGCCCCGGCCTGACGGTCGTCGACGCCCACGGCCCGACGGCCACGAATGAGCTTGCCGCGTCCGCCCGCTACGTCCTGGGCCCGGGACTCGCGCCCGTTCCCGTGGGCGTGACCGGAGAGCTGTACGTGGCGGGACCCGGCGTGGCGCGCGGATATCCCGGGCACCCGGGCCGGACCGCGCGGAGCTTCGTGCCCTGCCCGTTCGGTCCGGCGGGCGGCCTGATGTACCGCACCGGTGAGCGGGTGCGGTGGGCCGCCGACGGACGCATCGAGTACGTGGGCGGTGCCGGTACGCGCACCGATGTACGCGGGGTCCGGGTGGAGTTGACCGAGGTCGAGGAGGCGCTGTCCGAGTACACCGGCCTCGCCCGGTCGGTGGTGGTCGTCCGGCAGGACGACACCGGGCAGCAGCGCCTCGTGGCCTATGTGGTCCCGGCGGGCGGCCGTACCCTCGCGGCCGAGGAGCTGCGCCGGTTCGCCGCGGGGCGGTTGCCGGAGACGATGGTGCCCTCGGTGTTCACGGTCGTCGAAAGCCTGCCGGTGACCGCCGACGGGAGGGTGGACCGGGCGGCGCTGCCGAAGCCCGTGTTCGACGACGGGAAGTACCGCGCACCGCGCAACGACACCGAGCGCGTTCTGGCCGCGGCCTTCGCCGAGGTGCTCGAACTTGACCGGGTGGGCATCGACGAGGACTTCTTCGACCTCGGCGGCAACTCGCTGCGGGCGATCAGGCTGGTCGGCCTCATCCGGTCGGAGCTGAACCAGGAGGTGTCGATCCGCAGGCTGTTCGCGGCGCGCACCATCACCGGTCTCTCGGACATGTGGAAGGACCTCGCCCGGTCCAACAGGCCGACCCTGCGCAGGAGGACGAGGGAGGGCGCGGTCGTCTGAGCGGGCGAGAAAAGGGCCTCCCGGTGGTGTCCGGCCCGACGTGAGTCGGCCGAACACCACCGGGAGGCCCTGTCGCTTGTACTCAGGCAGCGGCAGCGGTGGTCCCGGCGAGCAGCCCCTCGGTGATGGCCGCGGCGACCTCGCCGACGTGGTCGCCGATGTAGAAGTGGCCGCCGGCGAACACCTTGAGGGCGAAGTCGCCGCTGGTCTGCTCCCGCCAGGTGCCCGCCTCCGAGACCGTCACCATCGGGTCGCTGTCGCCGACCAGGACGGTCAGCGGAGTGGCGAGCGGCTCTCCGCCGCCCCAGCGGTACGTGGCAAGGGCCCGGTAGTCGGCCCGCAGCGCCGGCAGCACGATCTCCAGGATGTCCGGGTCGTCGAGCATGCTCTGATCGGTACCGCCCAGCTTGCGCACCTCGGCCAGCACGTCGGCGTCCTCCTCGGGAAGCCCGCGTGCCCTGTTCAGGGGGTCGGGCGCGCCCCTGCCGGAGAGGAAGAGCCGCTGGGGCGAAGGCAGTCCGCGCCGGTCGAGCAGCCGGGCCGTCTCGAACGCCACCAGCGCGCCCATGCTGTGCCCGAACAGGGCGTAGGGCCGTCCGGGGTCGGCGGCCAGATCGTGGGCCAGCTCGTCGGCCACGGCCTCGACGAGCGGGGCGATGGCGGTGAACGGCGCGTCGCCGTAACGGTCCTGGCGCCCCGGGTACTGCACGGACACCACGTCGAAGTCGGCGGGCAGCGTACGCGCCAGGTCCACGTACGCCGTCGCGGAACCCCCCGCGTGCGGGAAGCACACGAGCCGCGTCCCGCGCCCCGCGGTCTTGGTGAAGCGTCGGAACCACGTGCTGTTCATGGTGGGTGTGTCCCTTCGTCTGTGCCGGTCATGCCGGTCAACCGCTCGCACCGCACCGGCGGCGGGCATGAGGAAGGCCCGCCGGTGCCCTCGGGGGATGTGGGGCGCCGGCGGGCGGTTCGGTGCTCCGCGCGGGCTTGTGGCACGCACGGGAGCTCACGACCCGAGGATCCCGCCGCGGGCTCGACGGATGCTCGCGCGCCGGTCGAGCGCGGGCCCGTCGTCATCCGGTGCTCTAACCGGCTTCGAGTGGCACGGCAGAAGCTGGTGGGTGGGTCATCACGATGGCTGGAAGGGGAAGCTCATGACGGCTCTGGACGACAGGCCGGTCGGGCAGCAGCGCGGCACGGTGGCCGAGCTCGAGGCCGTACGTGACGCCGCGCGCCGGGGGCCCGGCGACAGGGCCACCGAGGCGCAGCACGCCAAGGGCAAGCTCACGGCCAGGGAGCGGCTGCGGCTCCTCTTCGACGACGGCAGGTTCACCGAGGTCGAAGGGTTGCGCAGACACCGGGCGAGCGGCTTCGGCCTGGAGGACAAGCGCCCCTACACCGATGGTGTGATCACCGGCTGGGGCCGGGTGTTCGGACGTACCGTCTTCGCCTACGCCCACGACTTCAGGATCTTCGGCGGCTCCCTCGGCGAGGCGCACGCCGAGAAGATCCACAAGATCATGGACATGGCCGCCACCGCGGGCGCCCCGATCGTCGGCCTGTGCGACGGAGCCGGGGCGCGCATCCAGGAAGGGGTGACCGCGCTCGCCGGATACGGCGGGATCTTCCAGCGCAACGTCCGCAACTCCGGGGTCATCCCGCAGATCAGCGTGATGATGGGACCGTGCGCGGGCGGGGCGGCCTACTCCCCGGCGCTGACCGACTTCGTGTTCATGGTGCGCGGCACCTCGCAGATGTTCATCACCGGCCCCGACGTCGTACAGGCCGTCACCGGGGAGCAGATCAGCCAGAACGACCTGGGCGGCGCCGACACCCACGCCACGGTCTCCGGGGTGGCGGGATTCGTGTACGACGACGAGGCGAGCTGCCTCGCCGATGTCCGCTACCTGCTGTCCTTCCTGCCCTCCGACAACCGTGAGCAGCCGCCGGCGGAACCCAGCGCCGACCGGCCCGACCGGCTGACGCCCGCCATGCTCGACCTGGTGCCGTCCGACGCCAAGCAGTCGTACGACATACGGAAGGTCATCGGGGAGTTCGTCGACGCGGGCGACTTCTTCGAGGTGCACGAGTTCTGGGCGCCCAACGTGGTGTGCGCCCTGGCCCGGATGGACGGCCATGTCGTCGGCGTCGTCGCCAATCAGCCCGCCTCGCTCGCCGGGGTCCTCGACATCAAGGGCAGCGAGAAGGCGGCTCGTTTCGTGCAGATGTGCGACTCGTTCAACATCCCGCTCATGACGCTGGTGGATGTGCCGGGCTTCCTGCCCGGCGTCGACCAGGAGCACGGCGGCATCATCCGGCACGGCGCCAAACTCCTTTACGCGTACTGCAACGCGACGGTCCCCCGCATCCAGCTGATCCTGCGCAAGGCCTACGGCGGCGCGTACATCGTCATGGACTCGCGCTCCATCGGCTCGGACCTCTCGCTGGCCTGGCCCGGCAACGAGATCGCGGTGATGGGGGCAGAGGGAGCCGCCAACGTCATCTTCCGGCGCGAGATCGCGGCCTCGGAGGACCCCGAATTCACGCGCACACAGCACATCAAGGAGTACGAGGACCAGCTCATGCACCCGTACTACGCCGCCGAACGCGGCCTGGTGGACGATGTCATCGACCCCGCGGAAACCCGCGTACGGCTGATCGACGCCCTCTCCGTGCTGCGCGACAAGCACGTGGCACGGCCCGCCCGCAAGCACGGGAACCAGCCCCAGTGAGCGCGGGGGAGGAGCGGCCGCGCCGGGCCGCCGCGGACACGGCGGGACCGCTGCTCGTCGTCACGGCGGGCAACCCGACGTCGGAGGAGCTGGCCGCCGTCACCGTGGCCCTGCTCGACCTCGCCCGGGTCCGGCCCGCCGAGCCCGTCGCACCGCCGTCCCAAGCCGCCTGGCACCGCGTCCCGGTGGGTGGCGGGTCAGGCGGCGGGGCAGAGCCGCGCGGGGTCGGCCGGGGCCGTGTGCACGGGACGCACGGCGGCCGTCGCGGCCGTGGCCTGTGAGTGGCTGCGGGCGAAGACGACCAGGCGCAGGACGGCGAAGCGGGCGACTCCTGCGAGTGCGGATGCGGAGAGGTAGACGACCTGTTCCAGGACCGCGCCGGGCGTGGCCACCAGCTGCTGCAGGAGCAGCATCGCCAGGCAGGTCACGGTGTAGGCGGCGGCCGCCGATCCGGCGGACTGCGCGTGCTGGCGCCGGGTCGCGTGCCGGCCCGCGCCAAAGGTGAAGCGGGCGTGGAGTTCAGTGGCGAGAAGTGTGGAGGCCGCGGTGACGAAGGCGTTGGCGAGGCTCCAGGGGATACATGAGGCGAGGGCCGCCACCGCGAAGCTGGAGGTGATCCCGACTCCGCCGCCGCAGAGCGTGAAACGGGCGAAGGCGGAGCAGGCGCCGGGCGCCGCCTGTCGGCTGTGCGCTGCTTCCATGACTCCACCCCTTTTGACCGCTCGGATGTTTCTGATGAAGAAAACGCTACGTTGCATTTACTGATCAGGCAATCGATTCGTTGCGCAACAACAGCATTAATGCAGGTAGTGGCGGTAAAATCGTTGCAACTGGCTAAATATTAATGCAACGATTTCTCTAGGTTCGTTGCAATGAATTAGAGAAGAAAGCTATGGGGAGCGCACCATGCCGTACGTCGATGCCAACGGGATCCGTCTCTACGTCGAGGACCGCGGCCAGGGCTCCGCGCTGGTGCTGCTGCACGGCACCGGCACCAGCGGCCGGGTCTGGGACGCGCAGCTCGCGGACCTGTCGAGGGACCACCGGATCGTCGCCGTCGACTCGCGCGGCTGCGGTCGCTCGGACCGGCCCGTCGTGGGTAACACCATCGCGGGCAACACCGCGGACGTCCTCGCCGTGATCGACGCGCTGGACCTGGACCGGCCCGTCGTGGTGGGCAGTTCGGTCGGCGCGGTGTTCGCGATCGAGGCGGCGCTCGCCGCGCCGGGCCGCATCGGCGGGATCATCTCGATCGACGGCCCCGGCTACTGGCCGGCCGTCGCGCTGGGCGACAAGCTCGTGGAGGTCGCCGCCGCCACCGACCGGGCCGCGCAGTTCGCCGAGTGGGTGCCCACGTGGTACAGCCCGGCGGCGTCCCCGGAGCTCGTCGCCTCGACGCTGCGGCAGATTCTGGAGTCCAGCGAGCACGTCGACGAACTGTTCGCCGACGGCGCCTCGTACGACCCGCGCGAGCGGATCCGTGAACTCGACGTTCCGGTGCTGTTCCTGCACGGCGCCCTGGACGCCTCGATCCCCTGCGAGGTGTCGCGGGTCCTGGCCGGTCTCGCCCCGCAGGGCACCTTCCGGCTCATCGAGGGCGCGGGCCACATGCCGCACCAGGAGCGGCCCGAAGCGGTGAACGAGGCGGTACGGGAGGCCGTGTCGCGGCTGGCCGCACCGCAGCTGGTCGTGTGATCCGGTACGGGCCGCTCCTGGTGAGGAGCGGCCCGGTCACGGTGTCTTCGGTACTGAGCAGGTGTCTTCGGTACTGCGCAGGTGAACTGAGCGGTCCCGGAACGCCGTTCAGGCCGTCGGCTCCTCGCCGAGCGCCCGGCGCACGATCGCGCTGATGTCCTGACCCTGCATGAGCCCGGCGAGCTCGGTGCGCAGCCACGCCACCTTCTCGTCGGCGACCGCCGGGTGGATGCCCGGCACCGGCTTCTCCGCGGCCGCCTGGAGGAAGGCGGCGATGGCGTGCTCGGCGACCTTGCGCTTGTCGGTCTCCTGGACGGTGAGGACCAGCTGAAGCGAGTCCTCCTCGCCGACGACCGAGGGGCAGGCGTGGCTCGGCGGCAGATAGACGGCGCTCGTACGGTGCAGGGTGATGGTCACCGGCACCCGCCCGTAGGCAAGGTCCCAGCTGCTGCTTCCGTCCAGCTGGAGCACGAACGTGTGGTCGCCCGCGGCGGCCGGACGCGGAGCGAGGGTGCCCGCGGGGCTCAGCACCAGGGCTGCCTGCGCGTCGGCGGCGCCGAGGTCCTCGCACAGCGCGGTGAGGAGGTCCGCGATGCCGGGAAGCCACTCGCCGGGACCGTCGAAGCGGACGCTCTCGCCGCCCGCGAAACGCTCCTGAGCGGCCGGGTCGCGCTTCCAGAGATCGGCCTGTGTGGCCGTGTCGGGAAGCGCGCGGCAGTGGAAGGACGCGGGCCTGATGCCCCACACCTCGCCGAAGAAGGAGTCGGTGTCCCCGACGATGCCGGCGAGCCGGATCGGCAGATTGCGCACACCAGTACCCGTGGTGGTGGCTCCCGAAGGGGCGGTTGCCGGCAAGCGGGCGCCTTGGGAGGTGGGATCGAGCGCGACGGTCATGGCTGCGTACCTTCCTGCTCCGCACAGTGACGGGCACCCACGTTATGAGTGCCGCGGCGGCGGGGGCAATCGGAAGGGTCGGCCCCTCAAGGGGAATTCCAGCGCTTCTGGATCGGGCAGGGGCAGCTAATTCATATACCACTGGCCATAGGTGAACTCCCCTGCCGAAAAACAATCCGGAACACCGCGAAGATCACCATCTTCGCAGCTCAAGGCGGTGCGCACCGCTCCCGAAGCCGTCTGCCCCAATCCGCTGGAATCCCGCTTGAGTTCGGCTGCACAGCTGGCAGCAATTCGTTGACGCACTTCGCAGGCCCTCCTAGTTTCTCGTCCCGTCACGGCGAACTCTCGCAGCGATGGACCCCGGAGGGAGATTCATGGGCCAGGTAGTGGACGTCCAGATACTCGACGGCTCAGGAAACGTCCTCTGGCGGGGATCGGAGGCCGACTACCCCGCCGCCCTCGGTGCCATCGACCCCGACAACTCGGCGCTGCGCATGCTCGCCGACGGGGACCCCGAGCACCGCTGCGCACGCGACGACGTCATGCGCACCGCCGAGACCCTGCAACTCGTCAGCCGCCGCGGCACACCACGCGGCTTCCTCACGACCCTGCCGCGCGGCGCGGTCCTCGAGGCGGGCGTCGAGGCCTTCAACGCACAGCACCTCGCGGGTCTTGAGATCAACACCGTGCACTTTCCGCTGGTGTTCGACGGCTCCTCCGAGCCGATGCGCGAACTGACCAGCCAGTACGCCGAGCAGTCCCGGATGTTCGAGCTCGCGGAGGGCGACGGCAAGCTCAAGCTCGCCTACGCGGCCGACCCCAACCTCTTCGCCTGGCTCAAGGACTCCGTCCTTGAGCGCGCCAGGCTGCCGTACGCGATGTACAGCCCGCAGCCGGTCTTCCGCCGCTTCAAGTCCGGCGAGACCAACATCCAGCGCCGCCGCCAGTTCAACGTGCCCGACGTGCACATCTGGTGCCACCCCGACGATGTCGCCGAGCGCTATCTGCACGCGCTCCAGCAGGCCGCGGACGCCACCGCCTACTGGTTCCAGCACGACTACGTCCACGTCCTGGACTCCGTCGCGGGCACCAGCCACGACACCGACGACTTCCACCGGCAGTGCGCCAAGGCCGCGGGCGGCATCACCGTCGTACGCCGTCTCGCCGCGCACCCCAAGTACTACGCGCAGAAGACCGGCATCCTCGTCTCGTCGGGCTACGACCTCGTGATGCTCCAGAACCTCCAGCTCGACGAGGTGAACGCGCCCCGCTTCAACATCCGCACGGACACCGGTGAACACCCGAGCCTCATCCACGCCTGCGTCGCCATGGGCGGCTCACGGGTCCTTCCGCTGGTCATCGGCCGGGGCCTGGCCGGCATCGGACCGCAGGTCATCCCCGCGGAACTGGCCTGGAACCAGGTGGTTTTCCTGCCGCTTGCCGAGAAGCACGTGGGCCGCGCCTACGAGCTGGCGGGCCCGCTGTGGATCGACGGCGTACGCACCGCGGTCGACCTGGAGTTCAAGCGGCCGATCGGGGCCCGCATCGGCCGCCTGAGGCGCGAATGGCAGCCGCTGTACTGCGTGGTCGGCGACCGCGAACTGAACGAGCAGCCGCGCTTCCAGGCCGGCAGCGGACCCGGCATCAACCAGGACTACCAGGAGTTCCTGGCCGAGCAGCTGCCCGGCTGGCTGCGCTGCCGCCCCGCCACGCCGGTCGGCGCCGCGCCCCTGCCGTTCGCCAACGCGTCCTGAGCAGGCAACGCCTCCTGAGCAGGCGCGCCTCCTGACCAGGCGTGCCGCCTTGTGAACAGGTCCTGAACTGCACCGCGGAAGGTACCTCCCCATGACTGACTGGCCCCACCTCCTTGCCGGGCTCCCCGCGGGCGCCCGGGTAGTGGTCCGATGTCCCAGCGGTCAGCGCCTGGCCGATGTGCTGACCGCCTGCTTCGAACGGCGTCTGGTGTGTGTGCCGCTCTCCCCGCGCGCCACCGACGCGGAACTCGCCGAGCTCGCCACCAGGGTCGCCGCCTCCGCCGTCCTCGACGGGCCCACCGCACAGGCCCGCCCCCTGCCGGGCGACCCCGGCCACCCGGAGGCCGAAGGCCTGGCGTACATCATGTTCACCTCGGGCTCCACCGGCCGCCCCAAGGGCGTCAAGATCGGCCGGGACGCCCTGCTCGGCAACGCCCTCAAGACCGCCGAGCTGCACCGCTTCCGCCCCGACCGGCCGCACGGCACCTGCCTGCCGCTGTTCCACTGCAACGCCATCGTCATGTCGCTGACCGGCACCCACGCCACCGGAACGCCCCTGGTGCTCTCCCACCCGTTCGACGCGTTCCGCTACTTCAAGGAACTCGACGCCGCAGGCGCGCGGACGGCGTCCATCGCCCCCGCCCTCCTGCACGACCTGGTCGAGGCGAACCCGCCCTGGCCCGACGGTCTCGACTACCTGATCACCGCCGCCGCCCCGCTCACCAGCGACCTGGCCCGCCGCTTCCACGACCGGTACGGGCCGCGCCTGCGCCAGGGCTACGGCCTGACCGAAGCGGTCAACTTCAGCTTCGTCATGCCGAGCCTGGACAGCGCGGACTTCCGCGAGCAGTACGTCGACCACCGGCCGCCCGTCGGACTGCCGCTGCCCGGCACCGAACTGCGCCTGGAGGACGGCGAGGTGTGGCTGCGCACCCCCGACCGCATGGACGGCTACTGGGCCGACCCCGAAGCCACCGCCCGCGCCCTCACCGACGACGGCTGGCTGCGCACCGGCGACATGGGCGAACTGCGCGACGGCTTCCTGGTGCTGCGCGGGCGCCGCGACGACCGGGTCAACCGGGGCGGCGAGAAGTACCACCCCGTCGAGATCGAACAGCGCTGGCGCGCACGCGGCCTCGACACGCGCTTCGCCGCCGTCGCCGTCGCCGAACCCGCCCTCGGGCAGGACTTCGGGCTTGTCGCCGAAGGCGCCGACGCCGCACGCCTCCGCGCGGTCTACGAGGGCGGCTTCCCGCGCCCCCTCGCGGTCGACGGCGGGGGATTCGCGACCACCGAGACCGGTAAGCCGCGCCGCTCGCTGATGGGCCGCCGCCTGGCCGCCCTGCGCGACAGCGGCCCGCGCTACGAAGACCTCGTCGGATACGCCGTCACCGCGGCCCGCACCCTCGTCGAAAGCCCGCACCGCCCCGCCACCGCCCAGGCAGGCCACGTGCACCAGCAGGCTCTCGCCCTCGTCGCGGCCTTCCCCGACGCGGCGCCGGTGGCGGGCACACCGCGCAGCGCGGCGCACGACTCCCTGGACGCCCTCGTGTCCGGCTGGCCCGAGTTCGCCGCGGGCACGGCCACCGGCGAGGAACTGATGCAGCGCCACCGCGGCCTGTGGCGAAGGCTCATGACCGAGTGGCCCATGGGCAGCTACCCCGACCTCGCGGCCCGCACCCTGGAGGCCGCCGGACTCCTGACCGGGCGCGTCCTCGAAGTCGGCTCCGGCGTGGGCAACACCACCGAGCGCATCGCCCACCGCGTCGACGGCGAGTTCGTCTGGTCCGACCGGCTGCCCGAACTCGTCGCACGCGGCCGCTGGCCCGGTACCGGCGCCGTCCTGGACCTCGACCGCGAACCCCCGGCGGACCTCGGCACGTTCGACACCATCGTGGCCACCAACGTCGTGCACTGCGTCGCCGACAAACCGGCCACCCTGCGCCGGCTGCACGACCTGCTCGTCCCCGGCGGACGGCTCGTGCTCGCCGAGGGATCGAGCCCCACCACCGGCGAAGGCGCCCCCTGGGCACTGGACTTCCTCTTCGGCCTCTTCGACGGCTGGTGGGACCGCGGCGGCTTCCGCACCCGCTGGGAGTGGCTCGCGCTCATGGAGTCCGCCGGGCTCCACCGGCCCGGCTTCTCCGCCCTGCGCGCCGGACCGTACGACCTGGGCGGCGTCGTGTGGGCGTCCCGCCCCGCCCGCTGAGCCTTCCCCGTCGGCGCCCCGCGTCCTCCACCGGGCGTCTCCTCCGTACCCCTCCACACCTCAAGGAGCCGGCATGGCCACCGCCACCGAGACCGTCGCCACCGAGACCGCCGCCACCGAGACCCTCACCACCGGGACCACCGCCGAGGAGACGACCCGCATCGCCGCCCCCGGCCAGTCCACGCTGAACATCGTCGACTGGGCCATGAGCCGCGTCACCGAGGACGCCACCGACCTGCACATCGACCACGGCCTGCGCCCCGTGCACGTCCACGGCTCCGCCGCCACCGGCCAGGCCCTGGTCTCCAACGGAGCGGTCGGCGCCGACGTCATCCGGCTCCCGGCGGGCCACGGTTTCCTGCCGCACACCCACCCCGGCCACCACATCCTCATCGTCGTCGGCGGCGAGGGCACCATCACGTACGACGGCCGCGTCTACCCCACCCACGCCGGTCAGATCTACCTGGTCGAGGGCGAGGTGCCGCACGCCGTCGGTGCCATCACCGACCATGTCATCGTCGCCGTCGGCTCCCCGCACAAGCACATCGACGCCGAGGACCGCATGGCGCCCGTGCCCTACGAGGAGGTCGTCGCCCCCGACGGCGACCTGACCTGCCTCATCTGCGACATCAGCGCCATCGCCCCCAAGCGGCTGCACGACGAGAGCTGTCACCACTGCCCGTGCAAGGACTGTGCGGCACGGGAATCCCGATGACAGCCGCAACGATGACCGCCGCGCCGACGACCGCCGCAACGACGACCGCCGCGCCGACGACCGCCGCAACGACGACCGCCGCGCCGATCCGGCTCATCGACCCGCGCACCGGACACGTACGCGGCGAGAGCCCCAACGGCCGCGAACACGACATCGCCCGGGCGGTGGACGCCGCCCGCAAGGCCACCGGCCGCTGGGCCGCGTACACGCCACGCGAACGCGCCTACCGCCTGGACCGGCTCGCCGACCTCATCGAGGAGAACGCCGACCAGTACACGGCCCGCGAGCAGGCAGGCACCGGAAAGCCCCGCGCCGAAGTCATGCAGGAGATCGGCGAGGCCGCCGACCTGTTGCGCTTCTACGCCTGGGCGGCACGCACCGCCACCGCGCCCGCGGCCGGCGGGCTCAAGGCGGGCCACGAGAGCTGGGTGCGCTGGGAGCCGATCGGCGTCGTCGCCGGCGTCGTGCCGTGGAACTACCCGCTGATGATGGCCGCCTGGCGCTGCGCACCGGCGCTCGCCGCGGGCAACACCGTCCTGGTCAAGCCCGCCGAGTCGACGCCCGACTCGCTCGACCTGCTCGCCTCCCACGCCGCCGACGCGCTCGGCCCCGACGTGCTTGCCGTCGTCACGGGGGACCGGCACACCGGGCGTCTCCTCGTGGACAGCGACGTCGACATGATCGCCTTCACCGGCAGCAACGCCGCGGGCGCCGACGTCCAGACGCGGGCCGGCATCCGCCGCGTCAGCCTCGAACTGGGCGGCAACAGCCCGGTCATCGTGCTGCCCGACGCGCCCGGACACACCTACGCCGACCTCGCCGCTGCCTGTACGTACAACGCGGGCCAGAGCTGCGCGGTGCCCGCCCGGGTGATCACCCTGGAGGAGAACTACCGCGACACGGTGCAGGCGCTCGGCGAGGCCATGTCCGAGCGGCTCGCCGGACGTGACTTCGGGCCGCTCAACAACGCGGACCAGGCGGCGCGCTACGACCGCATCGTGGCCGCCGCGGGCGCGGACCGCGACGTGACCGCGCCGCTGGCCACCGGGCCCGGCGAGGAGAACGGCTACTGGCGCGGCGCCCGCCTCCTGGCCGACCTGCCCGACGACAGCCCCGCCCTCACCGAGGAGGTCTTCGGGCCGCTGCTCACCGTGCAGAGCGCCCGCGACCTCGAACACGCCCTGGACATCGCGCACTCGGTGCCCCAGGCGCTCGCCGCCAGCGTCTGGACCAAGGACCTCGGGCACGCGCTCGACCTGGCGGGGCGGCTCGACGCCGGCGAGGCATGGGTCAACTGCCACCTGGTGCAGACCGCCGAACTCCCGCACGGCGGGCGCGGCGCCTCCGGCCAGGGCACCGACCTGAGCGTCCTCGCCCTGCACGAGTACCAGCGCCCCAAGACCGTCACGGTCCGCATCGGCTGACCGCCCTTCTTCGAAGCCCTGAAGCCGTGAAGCCCTGAAGATCCGAAGCTCCGAAGCCCGCCCCGACGAAGGACCCCCCATGAAGATCGCCATCGTAGACGGCTATTCGACCGCCCGTTTCCTGGTCGGGGAACTGACCGGGCGCGGCGCCGACTGCCTCCACCTGCGCAGCCAGGAACACCCGCCCGCGGTGTACGCCCGCGCCTTCGACGCCACCGCCTACCGGGAGGACTTCGGCTGGTTCGCCCGCTCGTCGCACGCGGCGGCCGCCCTCGCGGAGGCGGGCGTCGACCGCGTCGTGGCGGGCACCGAGTCCGGCGTCCTGCTCGCCGACGAGCTCAACCACCTGCTCGGCCTGCCCGGCAACGCACCCGAGACGGCCGAGGCGCGGCGCGACAAGGCCGCCATGGCCAAGGCGCTCAGGGCCGCCGGGATCACCGCCGTCGAGGACACCGAGGTCGCCACCGCCGAGGAGGGCCTCGCCTGGTTCCACGACCGCGGGGGCCGCCCGGTGGTCGTCAAGCCGCGTGCCAGCGCGGGCAGCGACAATGTCTGGGTCTGCCATACCGCGGAGCAGGTCACCGCCGCCTGCCGCAGGGTGCTGGCCGACACCGACTTCTTCGGTACGCCCAACCACACGGCGCTCGTTCAGGAGTACCTGGACGGCCCCGAGTACCACGCCGACTCCGCCTCGCTCGACGGCGAACACAAGATCGCCGAAGTGTGGCGCTCCACCCGGCTGCCGCAGGGCAACGGGGCGTTCGTCTACGACTACGAGGAGCCCCTCCAGGCCGACGACCCGGTCGCCGTCCAGATCTCGGCGTACGTCAAGGACGTCCTGACCGCCCTCGGCATCCGCAACGCGGCCGGACACAGCGAACTGCGCATCACCGAGCGCGGCCCGGTGCTCCTGGAGACCGGTGCGCGGCTCATCGGCGGCATCCTGCCGCACGTCGCCGAGGAGCAGTCGGGCGTCTCCCACGTCAGCCTGCTCACCGACACCCTCGTCGACCACGCCGCGTTCGCCGCGTTCGACGACACCACCGTGCGCTGGGCCAAGCCCACCCGGTGGGTGTCCCTCATCAGCGACCGCGCGGGCACGGCCACCACCGACACCTGGCGCGACACGCTGACCCAACTGCCCACCTTCCAGGGCCTGGTGAGCCGCATCGGACCGGGCAAGCCGGTGCCCGCCACGGTGGACCTGGCCTCGTCGCCCGGCTTCGTCTACCTCGTGGGCGACCACCACGACGACGTGCGGCGCGACTACGAGGCGCTGCGTGCCGCCGAGACGAAGGGCTTCTACCTGTCGTGAGCGCCGAATCCGCCTCCGCGAAGAACCCGAAGAAGAACTCGAAGGAGAACGCGAAGGAGAGCAAGAAGGAGAGCAAGAAGGAGGACGCCAAGCCCGACCCGTCCCTCGCCGGTCCGCTGCGCGTCTTCGTCCTCGTCTCCCTCCTCGACTCCCTGGGCACCGGCCTCTACCTGGCCGGCAGCGCCGTCTACTTCGTCCGCATGGTCGGCCTCTCCCCGGCCCAGCTCGGCCTCGGCATGACCATCGCCGGATGCGCCGGGTTCCTCGCGACCGTCCCCGTCGGCCTGCTCGCCGACCGGCTCGGCGCGAAACGCGTCCTGACCGGCCTGCAACTCTGGCTCGCGGTCACCTTCACCGCGCTCGCCTTCGTCGACGGCCCGCTCGCCTTCGCCGTCGTCTGCTCGCTGATGGTCATCGCCGAATGCTCCGCGCCCCCGATGATCCAGGCCGTCGTCGCCGACCTGATGCGGGGCAGCGGCCAGGTCAACGCGATGGCCCGCATCCGCACCGTGCGCAACATCGGTTACGCGGCGGGCTCGCTGCTCGCCGTACCGCTGATGGCCACCGACACCCGCTGGGCGTTCCAGGCGCTGCTCATCGCCAACGCCGCGTCCTACGTCGTGGCGGCGCTCCTCCTGCGCGGGGTCAAGCTGCGGGCGACCGTACGGACGGCGGCGCGGCCATCCGGCGCCCGTCGCCGCCTGCGCCCTGAGCTGCCCAAGGGCCTCGGCGACCGCCGCTTCCTCGCGGTGACCGGGATCAACGGCGTCCTCGTACTGCACAGCACGGTGCTCAACGTCGGCCTGCCTTTGTGGATCGTGGAGAACACGGAGGCGCCGGTCGTGACGGTCCCGCTGCTCTTCGTCCTGAACAGCGCGCTGGTGATCGGTCTCCAGGTGCGGTTCAGCCGGGGCGCCGACACGCCAGGCCGCAGCCGCCGCGTCCTCTACTACGCGGGTGTCGCCCTGGCGGCCACCTGTGTGCTGTTCGCCCTCAGCTCGGAGCCCGGCCCTGTCGGTGCCGTGGTCCTCCTGACCCTCGCCGTGCTCGCCCTGACGGCGGGCGAACTGTGGCAGGCCATCGCGGGCTGGGCCCTGCCGGTCGACCACGCCCCCGAGGGGCGGCGCGCCGAGTACCTCTCGGTGTTCAACCTGGGCGTCACCGTGCAGGGCATCCTCGGCCCGCTCCTGGTCACGGCGCTGATCACACTGCGGGGCACGGGCTGGCTGCTGCTCGCCGGGGCGTTCGCGCTGTGCGCGGTGCTCGCCGGGCCGTTGGTCGCGGCGCTGGAGAGGTCACGCAAGGCGTCGGAGGAGACGGCGACTTCCGACGGGGGCACGGTGTCCTTGCCCGAGGGCGGGGCGCCCTTGCCCGAGAGCGCGGTGTCCTTGCCCGAAGGCGCGGTGGCCACCGGGGAGCCACGGTGACCGGCGCGCCCGCGGCCTCCGAGCGCACCACACCGCCCCCGCACGCCCGCGTCCCCGCCTCGCCCGTGACGGCGGGGCAGGGTCGCGTCAGGCTGCCCCACACCCCGGACCACGCGTCCTGCTTCGCCTGCGGACCCGGCGTTCCGTCCGGACTCGGCCTGCGCGTCACCGACACCGACGAGCAAGGCGTCACCGCCCTCGTGACCCTCGACGACGTGCACCAGGGCGCGCCCGGCATCGCCCACGGCGGCATCGTGGCCGCCGTACTCGACGAGGCCACCAGCCTCGCGGTGTGGCACGTACTGAACCGCCCGAACGTCACCGGCCGCCTGGAGATCCAGTTCCTCGCCCCGGTCCCGCTCGGCCGCCCGCTGCGACTGCGCGCCACGTGCACCGCCGTACACGGCAGGAAGGCCTACGCGACCGCCGAGCTGCACACGGACGGGCCGGACGGGCCCGGCGGGACGGTGGCGGCCACCGCCGCGGCCGTCTACATCGCCGTACGGCAGGACCACTTCGACCACCCCGACCGGCACACCGCAGGCACGGCGGAGCCCCGCGTCCCCACACCCGCCGGCACCGCGCCCTGCCCCTGAGACCCGAAGGCACCACTGCTCACGACCGACTGACCGACCGACCGCTCGCGCGACGGCCCTTCCCCGAGGACGGACGATGACCTCCACCCTGCCCAACCCACCAGTCACCGAGGCACCATCCGCGCCACCAGCTCAACCTGCCCCAACACCCGTACCGGTTCAGACGTCCGCCGAACCCGCGCCCTCCTCCAGCAGACGCGTGGCGATCGCCGGGATGATCGGCTCCACCGTCGAGTGGTACGACTTCTACCTCTACGGCACCGCCACCGCGCTGGTCTTCAACGAGCTGTTCTTCTCCAGCCTCGACCCGGTGACCGGCGTCCTCGCCGCGTTCGGCACCTACACGGTCGGCTTCCTCGCCCGGCCGCTCGGCGCCGCCGTCGCCGGACACATCGGCGACCGCCTGGGACGCAAGCCCGTCCTGGTCGCCTCGCTGTTCGTGATGGGCCTGGCCAGCGCACTCGTGGGGCTCCTTCCCACCTACCGGCAGGCGGGGCTGATCTCGCCGCTCTTGCTCGTTCTGCTGCGCCTGGTGCAGGGCTTCGCGGTCGGCGCCGAACAGGGCGGCGCCGCGGTGCTCACCGTGGAGAGCGCGACAGCGAAACGCCGCGGCCTGTGGGGCAGCTTCGCCATGTCCGGGTCGTCCCTGGGCCTGCTGCTCTCCTCAAGCGCCTTCGCCCTCACCCAGTGGCTCACGGACGACAAGGCGTTCCTCGCCTGGGGCTGGCGCGTGCTGTTCCTGTCCAGCGTCGTGCTGATCGTCGTGGGCCTGGTGCTGCGGGCCACGTTGCAGGAGCCGAAGGTGTTCACCACCGCCCAGCCCGCCGAGAAGCCGCTGCGCGACATCGTGCGCCACCACCGCGCCCCGCTGTTCCAGGCCATCGGCATGCGCATCTCGCAGACCGGAGCCTCGTACTTCTACACGGTCTTCGTGCTGTTCTATCTGACCGAGCAGACAGGCCACCCCAAGAGCCTCGGCGTGACCGCCGTGACGATCAGCGCGGCCGTCAGCATGCTCACGTCCCCGCTGTGGGGCGCGGCATCGGACCGCTTCGGACGGCGGCCCGTCTTCCTGTTCGGCGCGATCGGCAGCGCGCTGTACGTCGTGCCGTTCTTCCTCCTCGTCCAGAACGGCTCGGCCACCGTCATCGTGCTGTCGGTCGTGATCGGCGTGAACGTCTTCCACGACGCCATGTTCGGCCCGCAGGCGGCCTGGTTCAGCGAACTCTTCCGCACCGACATGCGCATGAGCGGCGCCTCCCTCGGCTACCAGACGGGCGCGGTGCTCGGCGGCGGCCTGCTGCCCCTGGTGGCCACTTCCCTCTACCTACTCGCCGCGGAGACACCGTGGCTGGTGTGCGGCTACTTCCTGCTCCTGTCCGCCCTGACCATCACGGCCGCACTGCGGGCACCGGAGACGCGCGGGCGTGATCTGGGCTGAGTTTTCCCGCACTCCGTGGCGCCACGAGCACCGCTCGACCGGCGTTGCATAGCCTCTGAGCGGTGTACGACCCTGCACCGCTACGCGTGTCCGCCGACGTGTCTGCCTGCGCTCGCGGACCAGCAATGACAGGAGCAGACACACGCATGACCGTGCAAACAACTGCCGCCAGCGGGGCAGGGCCGCTAGACAAAGAGGTCCGCCGTCTGGATCGGGTGATCATTCGCTTTGCGGGTGACTCGGGTGACGGTATGCAGCTGACGGGTGACCGGTTTACTTCGGAGACGGCGTCGTTCGGGAATGATCTGTCGACGCTGCCGAATTTCCCGGCGGAGATCCGGGCGCCTGCCGGGACGCTGCCGGGGGTGTCGTCCTTCCAGCTGCATTTTGCCGATCATGACATCCTGACGCCGGGGGATGCGCCGAATGTGCTGGTGGCGATGAATCCGGCGGCGTTGAAGGCGAATATCGCCGATGTGCCGCGCGGTGCGGAGATCATCGTGAATACGGACGAGTTCTCCAAGCGGGCGATGGCGAAGGTCGGCTATGAGGCCTCGCCGCTGGAGGACGGGTCGCTGGACGGCTACAGCGTGCATCCGGTGCCGCTGACCACGCTGACGGTGGAGGCGCTGAAGGAGTTCGATCTGTCGCGCAAGGATGCGGGCCGGTCGAAGAACATGTTCGCGCTGGGGTTGCTGTCGTGGATGTATCACCGGCCGACCGAGGGCACGGAGAAGTTCCTGCGGTCGAAGTTCGCCAGGAAGCCCGATATCGCGGAGGCGAACATCGCGGCGTTCCGGGCGGGCTGGAATTTCGGGGAGACGACGGAGGATTTCGCGGTCTCCTATGAGGTGGCGCCGGCGGCGCAGGCGTTCCCGGCGGGCACCTACCGCAATATTTCGGGGAATCTGGCGCTGTCGTACGGGTTGGTCGCGGCGGGCCGGCAGGCGGATCTGCCGTTGTATCTGGGTTCGTATCCGATCACTCCGGCCTCCGACATCCTGCACGAGCTGAGCAAGCACAAGAATTTCGGGGTGCGGACCTTCCAGGCGGAGGACGAGATCGCCGGGATCGGCGCGGCGCTGGGCGCCGCGTTCGGCGGCAGTCTGGCGGTGACCACCACCTCGGGTCCCGGTGTGGCGCTGAAGTCGGAGACGATCGGCCTTGCGGTGTCGCTGGAGCTGCCGTTGCTGGTGGTGGACATCCAGCGGGGCGGGCCGTCGACGGGGTTGCCGACCAAGACCGAGCAGGCCGATCTGTTGCAGGCGATGTACGGGCGCAATGGTGAGGCGCCGGTGCCGATCGTGGCGCCGAAGACGCCGGCGGACTGCTTCGACGCCGCGTTGGAGGCGGCGCGGATCGCGGTCACCTACCGCACCCCGGTCTTCCTGCTGTCCGACGGTTATCTGGCCAACGGCTCCGAGCCGTGGCGGATCCCGGACCCGGAGGAACTGCCGGACCTGCGGGTGCAGTTCGCCTCGGGGACCAACCACACCGAGGCCGACGGCACCGAGGTGTTCTGGCCCTACAAGCGCGACCCGCAGACCCTGGCCCGCCCCTGGGCGATCCCGGGCACGCCGGGCCTTGAGCACCGGATCGGCGGGATCGAGAAGCAGGACGGCACCGGCAACATCTCCTACGACCCGGCCAACCACGACTTCATGGTCCGCACCCGCCAGGCCAAGATCGACGGAATTGCCGTGCCAGACATGGACGTTGACGACCCTTCAGGCAGGGCGCGCACTCTCGTCCTGGGCTGGGGCTCGACGTACGGGCCGATCACCGCGGCTGTACGCCGCCTGCGCAGCTCGGACGAGGCAATCGCTCAGGCCCATCTGCGCCACCTCAACCCCTTCCCGTCCAATCTGGGCGAGGTCCTGCACTCGTACGACAAGGTGGTGATCCCGGAGATGAACCTGGGCCAACTCGCCACCCTCATCAGGGCTAAATATCTCGTGGACGCGCACTCGTACAACCAGGTCAACGGAATGCCGTTCAAGGCGGAACAGCTGGCCACGGCTCTCAAGGAGGTCATCGATGACTGACTCCGGTAACGGGCTGCTGCAACTTGTGCCCAAGGCCGAGGCCAAGCAGTCCATGAAGGACTTCAAGTCCGACCAGGAGGTGCGGTGGTGCCCGGGCTGCGGGGACTACGCCGTCCTGGCCGCCGTGCAGGGCTTCATGCCCGAACTCGGCCTGGCCAAAGAGAACATCGTCTTCGTCTCCGGCATCGGCTGCTCCAGCCGCTTCCCGTACTACATGAACACCTACGGGATGCACTCCATCCACGGCCGCGCCCCCGCCATCGCCACCGGACTCGCCTCATCCCGCCGCGACCTGTCCGTGTGGGTGGTCACCGGTGACGGCGACGCGCTGTCGATCGGCGGCAACCACCTCATCCACGCCCTGCGCCGCAACGTCAACCTCAAGATCCTGCTCTTCAACAACCGCATCTACGGGCTGACCAAGGGCCAGTACTCCCCCACCTCCGAGGTCGGCAAGATCACCAAGTCCACGCCGATGGGCTCCCTCGACGCGCCCTTCAACCCCGTCTCCCTGGCCATCGGCGCCGAGGCATCCTTCGTGGCCCGCACCGTGGACTCCGACCGCAAACACCTCACCAGCGTGCTGCGCGAGGCCGCCGAACACCCCGGCACCGCCCTGGTCGAGATCTACCAGAACTGCAACATCTTCAACGACGGCGCCTTCGAAGTCCTGAAAGACAAACAGCAGGCCGAGGAAGCCGTCATCCGCCTCGAACACGGGCAGCCCATCCGCTTCGGCCCCGACCAGTCCAAGGGCGTCGTCCGCAACCCGGCCACCGGCGACCTCGAAGTCGTCCCCGTCACCCCCGAGAACGAGCGCGACATCCTCGTCCATGACGCGCACTCCACCTCACCCACCACGGCGTTCGCCCTCTCCCGCCTCGCCGACCCCGACACCCTGCACCACACCCCCATCGGCGTCTTCCGCGACATCCAACGCCCCGTCTACGACACCCTCATGGCCGACCAGCTCGACACCGCCATCGAACAGAAGGGCAAGGGCGACCTCACCGAACTCCTCACGGGCGGCGACACCTGGACCGTCGTCGGTTGACGTCGCCCAGCCCCCGTCGTACGGAATGGGAAGCGGGAAGCAATGAATCGCACCACAGCAGGTGAGTCGGGGCTTCCCTGGACGATGCGCCAGTACGCGGGCTCCGGTACGGCGGTCGAGTCCAACGCCCGCTACAAGCAGCTGATCGCGAACGGTACGACGGGCTTGTCCGTCGCCTTCGACCTGCCCACGCAGATGGGCCACGACTCGGACGCGCCGATCGCGTCCGGCGAGGTCGGCAAGGTGGGGGTCGCCATCGACTCGATCGACGACATGCGGGTCCTGTTCGGCGGCATCCCGCTGGACAGGGTGTCGACGTCGATGACGATCGACGCCCCCGCCGCCCTGCTGCTCCTGATGTACCAACTGGTGGCCGAGGAGCAGGGCGTCCGGGCGGACCGGCTGACGGGGGCGATACTGAACGACGTCGTGGGGGAGGACATCGCGCGCGGGACGTACATCTTCCCGCCCAAGCCCTCCCTGCGCCTGATCGCGGACGTCTTCGAGTACTGCCGGGCCGAGATCCCGAAGTGGAACACTGTCTCGATCCCCGGATCCGGACGGCACACGGCAGAGCCGGGCGTGACGCCCGCCGCGCGCGAGACGGCCATCGAGGCCCAGCAGGCCGAACGCCTGGCCAAGCTGCGTGCCTGGCGGTGCGCCGAACGCGTGGCGGACGCCCTGTCGCTGGTGCAGGACGCGGCGGCGGGGACGGCCAACGTCCTGTATCCGATGCGGGAGGCACTCGCCGCCGGGGCCACCGTCGGCGAGGTCTGTGACGCGCTGCGCGAGGTGTGGGGCACGTACGGCCCGGCCGCCTAGGACGTCCGCGGCCCCGGTATCCGTATCGGGCGGGAGCCCACGCCACCGAACGCGTGGGCGAAGTCCGTCTCGGCCTCCAGGACCGCGGCGAGGCGGCGCACTCCCTCGCGGATGCGTTCCGGTGTCGGATAGCAGTAGGACAGCCGCAGTCGGCGGCCGCCGGACCCGTCCGCGTAGAAGCCGGTGCCCGGCGCGTACGCCACACGTGCGGCCACCGCGCGCGGCAGCATCGCCTTGGTGTCCACGCCGTCCGGCACGGTCAGCCACGTATAGAAACCGCCGTCCGGCTTCGTCCATGTGCAGCCCGGCGGCAGGTACTGCTCCAGTGCCGAGAGCATCGCGTCGCGGCGCTCGCGGTAGTTCTCCCGGAACAGCTCGATCTGGCTCTGCCAGTCGTGCGTGGCCAGGTAGCGCGACACGATCAGTTGGTTCAGCGTGGGCGGGCACAGCGTCGCCGACTCCGTGGCGAGCACCAGCTTCTCCCGCACCGAGGGCGGCGCGAGGACCCAGCCGACCCGCAGACCGGGGGCGAACGTCTTGGAGAACGAGCCCAGATACACCACGTTGTCGGGGTCGAGCGAGTGCAGCGCAGGGTAGGTCCGGCCGTCGAGGCCGAGCAGGCCGTACGGATTGTCCTCGACCACCAGGACGTCGTACGTGCGACAGATCTCCAGGATCTCCGCCCGCCGTCCGACCGCCAGCGTCACGCCGGCCGGGTTGTGGAAGTTCGGGATGGTGTAGAGGAGCTTCACGCGCTGCCCGGCGATCCTCGCCTGCCGCAGCGCCGCCCGCAGCGCCTCCGGGACCAGGCCGTGCTCGTCCATCGCGACCTGCACGACCTGCGCCTGATACGCGGCGAAGGAACCCAACGCGCCGACGTACGAGGGGCCTTCGGCCAGCACCACGTCTCCCGGGTCGCAGAACAGCCGGGTCACCAGGTCGAGGCCCATCTGCGAGCCGACCGTCACCACGACGTCGTCCGGGTGAGCCGTGATGCCCTCCAGGGCCATCACGTCGCAGATCTGTTCCCGCAGCGGCGGCAGACCGTGCGCCGACGCGTACTGCAGGGCCGTCAGGCCGTCCTCCGCGATGATCTGCGCGACCTGCGTCGAGAGTGTTTCCAGCGGCAGCGCGGCCAGGTTCGGCATGCCGCCGGCCAACGAGACCACCTCCGGCCTGCTGGCGACCGCGAACAACGCCCGGATCTCCGAAGCCGTCATGCCCGCGGTGCGTGCGGCGTACCGGTCGGCGTGCGGGTCGAAGTGCGGGTCGAGTACGGTGCGGCCGCTCTGCGGTTTCGCGGGGCCGTGCCCGGTCAACTCGTCGTTCGCCATCAGCATGATCTGTCCGTCCGCCGATCCTGGTCCAGCCTCGCCAGGCAGCATGGGCGCCCGCGCTCAATGACCGCTCAAGTCCTCCTCGCGGCCGACTACGAGACGGCCTGAACCGGCAGGCCGGACCGGCTGACCGCACATGAGTGTGGCGGCGCACGCCGACGGGTGTCGGAGTGCGCCGCCACTGGGCGGGACGGGCCGGGGGGCGGCGTCCCGCACGTTCGCGGTTGCCCGGGGGGCCTACTTGGGGTCGCGGTTGAACTGTGCGCTGGACCAGCGGTAGCCGAGGAGGGCCAGACCCACGCACCAGGCGAGGGCGATCCAGCCGTTGTTGCCGATCTCGGTGCCGAGGAGGAGTCCTCGCAGGGTCTCGATGGCGGGGGAGAAGGGCTGGTACTCGGCGATCGGCTGGAACCAGCCCGGCATGCTCTCCAGCGGGACGAAGGCGCTGGAGATCAGCGGCAGCAGGATCAGCGGCTGTGCGCTGTTGGCGGCCGCCTCGGCGTTCGGGCTGCCCATGCCCATGCCGACCGCGATCCAGGTGAAGGCGAGGGAGACGAGGGCGAGCAGTCCGAATGCCGCCAGCCACTCCAGAGCCGTGGCGTCCACGGACCGGAAGCCGATCGCGACGCCGACCGCGCCGACGAGCACCACGCTCAGGATCGCCTGGAGCACGCTGCCCGCGACGTGACCGAAGAGCACCGATCCGCGGTGGATGGCCATCGTGCGGAAGCGGGCGGTGATGCCCTCGTTCATGTCGGTGGAGACGGAGACCGCGGTGCCGATGGTGGTGGAGCCGATGGTCATCAGGAGGATGCCGGGGACGATGTAGGCGATGTACGCGTCGCGTCCGGCGCCGCCGCTCATGGTGTCGCCGAAGATGTAGACGAACAGCAGCAACAGCATGATCGGCGTGAGCAGCAGGTTCAGCGTCAGCGACGGGTAGCGCCTGGCGTGCAGGAGGTTGCGGCGCAGCATCGTGTTCGAGTCGCGCACGGCGAGGGACAGGGAGCTCATCGGACAGCCTCCTTGGGCTGGCTGGGCACGGTGGTGCCGGTGTTACCGCCGGTGAGGGCGAAGAAGACGTCGTCGAGGTCGGGGGTGTGCACGGTCAGCTCGTCGGCTTCGATGCCCGCCGCGTCCAACTTGTCGAGGATGGCGCGCAGTTCGCGCTGGGTGCCGTCGCTGGGGATCTGCAGGGAGAGTGCCTCGTCGTCGCGGGTGACCTCGGGCAGGGCGAGGCCGGCGGACTGGTAGGCGACCGGGTCGGAGAAGCGGAGGCGGACGTGTCCGCCCGGGATGAGGCGCTTGAGTTCTTCCGCGGTGCCTTCGGCGGCGATCTTGCCGCCGTTCAATACCGCGATGCGGTCGGCGAGTTCGTCGGCTTCTTCGAGGTACTGGGTGGTGAGGAAGACGGTGACGCCGCCGTTGACGAGCTCGCGGATGATGCCCCACATGTTGTGCCGGGAGCGGGGGTCCAGTCCGGTGGTGGGCTCGTCCAGGAAGATGATGCGGGGGTTGCCGACCAGGGTCATGGCGATGTCCAGGCGGCGCTTCATGCCGCCGGAGTAGCTGGAGGCGGGCTTCTTGGAGGCCTCCACCAGGTCGAAACGCTCCAGGAGTTCGGCGGTGATGCGCCGCCCCTCCTGCCTGGAGAGGTGGTGCAGGTCGGCCATGAGGAGCATGTTCTCCTCGCCGGTGATCAGGCCGTCGACGGCGGAGAACTGCCCGGTGACACCGATCGAGGCGCGTACGGCCTGCGCATCGGCGGCCAGGTCGTGACCGCCGACGCGGACGGTGCCGGCGTCGGCAGTCACGAGAGTCGAGAGGATCTTCACGGCAGTGGTCTTGCCGGCGCCGTTGGGACCGAGCAGAGCGAAGATCGTTCCTTCGGGGACGGTGATGTCGACGCCGTCGAGCACGACCTTGTCGCCGTAGGACTTGCGCAGCCCGTTCGCCGCGATGGCCAGATTCGTCATGTTGGTGCTCCTCGGAGGCTTCGGTTAGAAGCTGGGGGGTCAGAGACTGCGTGCGGTGATGTCGCCGTACGAGGTGGTCGCGTGGATCTGCAGGCCGGCGGCGGCGCCGTCGGTGTTCTGGAGGGTGTTGTCGATCCGGCCGTAGCTGGTGCCGGCGTCCAGGTGGGCGGAGACGCCGCGGGCGGCGCCGACCGAGATCTCGCCGTGCTCGGTGCGCAGCGTGACCTTGCCCTTGATGGCCTCGGTGATCAGCAGGTTCCCCTTCTGGGTGCTGATCTCCGCGGGGCCGCCCAGGTGGCCGACCGAGATGTCACCGGCCTGGAGGGCGAGGCGGGCGCTCGATGCCTCGTCGAGCTTGACCGTGCCTTCCGCGCCCTCGAAGGAGACGTCGCCGAGGCGTCCGACGCCCCGGATCTCACCGCTGGCGGCCTTGGCCACGATGTCCGACCCGGCGGGCAGTTGGACGGTCACCTCGATGGTTCCGGAGGCGCCGAGGATCTGGTTCTTCACGGGTGCGGCGTTGATCCGCAGGACGCCGTCGGCGCCGAACTCGACCGTGGCCTCCTCGGCCGCCTTCACGTCGCGGCTCTTGGAAGCGTTCGCGGGGAGGATCTCGACCGTGGTGTCGGCGCGGTCGGCGGCGATGATCCGGATGCTTCCCGCGGCGATGTCGACGACGGCGGAGACCGGGGCGGGGGTGTCGAACTTCTGCATGATGGGCTCCCTTTTCTCTGGTGCGTGCCCTGCGGCTCGCTGTTTCTGATGATGGAAACGCTAAGTTGCATTCACGTTTCTGGCAACAGAGATGTTGCGTGCAATGGGCATCACTCCAGGTCAGAGGCGCTAATTCGTTGCAGTGGCGTGGAGGCTAATGCAACAGTAGAGAACGAACTCGTTGCAATGAATTGACCGCGAACGCTATAGTGGGCGCACCACGGACCACGAAGGAGACCGCGATGCCGGGAGGCAGACTCACTCAGCAGGAACGCCAGGAGATCGGGCTCGGCCTGGCCGACGGGCTCGCCTACGCGGAGATCGCCAGGCGCCTCGACCGCCCGACCTCGACGATCACGCGCGAGGTGATGCGCAACGGCGGCCCCACCGCCTACCGCGCCGACCTCGCCCACCGCGCCACCGAACACCGCGCCCACCGCCGCCGGCAGTCCGCACCCCGTGACCCCAAGGCACCCCCGCAGGCCCATGGCCGGGACGCCGAAGCCGTTCACGAGTACGAGGAGCTGTTCACCACCGTCATGATGGGCTCGGGCATGCCCAAGATGATGGCCCGTGTGATGGTCTGTCTCACCATCACCGACTCCGGGAGCCTCACCGCCTCCGAGCTCGTCGAGCGCCTCCAGGTCAGTCCGCCCTCGGTCTCCAAGGCGATCGCGTTCCTGGAGAGTCAGGGCTTCGTCCGCCGTGAACGTGACGAACGCCGTCGTGATCTCTACATCGTCGACGACGACATCTGGTACCAGTCGATGATGGCCAGCGCCCGCTCCACCGCCCGCGTCGTCGACATCGCACGGCAGGGTGTCGGAGTCCTCGGACCGGGCACCGCTGCCGGTTCCCGACTCGAAAACGTCGCCCGCTTCCTCGACTACGTGAACGAAAGCCTCGCCAGAGCCGCGGACCAGGCCCGCGACGTCCTCTACACGAAACCGGAGCCGGGTTCGGACAGCACGACGTCGACCTGATCCGAGGCGGGCCGCGCCCGAACGCGGACGGGTGGCCGCCTTCTCCCAGTGGTCAGACCGGACTCCTCTCCCTCGAGTGGTGTCGGTTGTCTCGACTAAAGAAACCACGCGTGCGGTTTCTAAGTCAATCCATATGGCCTGGGACTTGTCCGCCGTCCACCGGGATTCGACCCTGCCCCGACCGCGTTGGGGCAGGGTTCTGAAGTACGCATGCCCTGTGACCACTTGAGAGTCGCTGGAGGAGTGGTGGAGAAGCGGCGTTCCCATAAGTAAACCGTCTGCGCGGTTTGTTAATCTCCTCGGGTCTTGGTGCCATTCGATCCCGAGGGAGCCCCCCACCATGGCGACGTTGCTCTACAAACTGGGCCGATTCACCTTCCGAAGGCGAGGCGTGACAGCACTGCTGTGGCTCCTGGTGCTCTTCGGAACCGGATTCGCGGCCTCGTCGGCGCCCACCCCGCCCGCTGACACCTTCTCCATGCCGGGAACCGAATCGCAGAAGGCCTTCGACCTCCTCGAAGAGAAGTTCCCGGCCGCGAGCGCCGAAGGAGCCAGCGCCCGGGTCGTCGTGCGCGCCCCCGACGGAGAGCGGATCACCACGCCGGAGCACAAGGCGGCCGTCGCCGACCTCGTCGCCGGCCTGGGCAAGGACCCCAAGGTCTCCCGGGTCACCGACCCGTTCGCGGGCGACGCGGTCAGCAAGGACGGCACCACCGCCTACGCCGTCGCCACGTACAAGGTGGCCGCCACCGAACTCGTCGACAAACAGCACGACGCCCTGGAGAAGACCCTTCAGTCAGGACGCGACGCGGGCCTGACGGTTGAGGCAGGCGGCGACGCGGTGAAGGTCGACGTCGCCATGGGCGGCACCGGCGAGCAGATCGGCGTGCTGATCTCCGCGGTCGTCCTCCTGATGACCTTCGGCTCCCTGATCGCCGCGGGCATGCCGCTGCTCACCGCCCTCGTCGGCGTCGGCGCGGGCATCAGCGCCATCACCGCCCTCGGCAGCACCCTCGGCCTCTCCGCGACCACCTCGAACCTCGCCATGATGCTCGGCCTCGCCGTCGGCATCGACTACGCGCTCTTCATCGTCTCCCGCTACCGCTCGGAGATGCTGGAGGGCCACGACCGCCAGGAGGCAGCGGGCCGGGCGGTCGGCACCGCGGGCTCCGCCGTCGTCTTCGCCGGACTCACCGTCATCGTCGCGCTCGCCGGTCTGAGCGTGGTGAACGTCCCGCTGCTCACCAAGATGGGCCTGGCCGCCGCCGGTACCGTCGCCATCGCGGTCCTCATCGCGATCACCCTGGTGCCCGCCCTGCTCGGCTTCGCCCCGGTCCGCGTCCTGCGCCGCCGCGACCGTGCCGCCTTCCGTACCAAGCCCCTGTCGGCCCGGCAGGAGCGCAAGGCGGCCAAGCGAGAAGCCAAGCGAGCCGGCAAGCAGGCCCCCGGCCAGGTGAAGGAGCGCTCCAACCTCGGTACGCGCTGGGCCCGTTACGTCCTGCGCCACCCCGTGGCCGTCCTGCTGGTCGGCGTCATCGGCCTCGGCGCCGTGGCCCTGCCCGCCGCCGACCTCGAACTGGGGCTGCCGGGCGAGGGCACGATGGCCACCGACACCACCCAGCGCAAGGCGTACGACATGCTGTCGGAGTCCTTCGGCGACGGCTTCAACGGCCCGCTGATGGTCACCGTCGAGTCCGACGACGCGGCGGCCGCCGCGAAGACCGTCGGAGACCGGTTCGCCGAACAGGACGGCGTGGCCTCCGTGGCCCCGGCCGCCGCCAACAAGCCGGGCGACACCGCGATCTTCAACGTCGTACCGGACAGCGGTCCCAACGAAGGCGCCACCGAGGAGCTGGTCCGCTCCCTGCGCAAGATCGCCGGCGGTATGGAGGGTGACACCGGCTCCGAGATCCTGATCACCGGTCAGACGGCCCTGTTCATCGACTTCTCCCGCACCCTGGACGACGCACTCCTGCCCTACCTCGGTCTGGTCGTGGGCCTTGCCTTCCTGCTCCTGATGCTGGTGTTCCGTTCGCTCCTGGTCCCGTTCAAGGCCGCACTGGGCTTCATGCTCTCGGTCGGCGCGGCTCTCGGCGCGGTCGTCGCGGTCTTCCAGAAGGGCTGGCTCGCGGACGTCTTCGGCGTCGAACAGCCCAACCCCGTCATGAGCACCCTGCCCATCCTCATGATCGGCGTGGTCTTCGGACTCGCCATGGACTACGAGGTGTTCCTGGTCAGCCGGATGCGGGAGGCGTACGCCCACGGCGCCACGGCGGGCGAGGCGGTCGTCGCCGGATTCCACTACGGCGGCCGGGTGGTCTCCGCTGCGGCCATCATCATGATCAGCGTCTTCTCCGGGTTCATCGCGGAGGACAACGACCTCATCAAGATGATGGGCTTCGCCCTCGCGTCCGCGGTGCTCTTCGACGCCTTCGTGGTCCGCATGGCCATCGTCCCCGCCCTGTTCGCCCTCCTGGGCACCAAGGCGTGGTGGCTGCCGAAGTGGCTCGACAGGCTGCTGCCGAACCTCGACGTCGAGGGCACGAAGCTGGGCGGCGGCGCGACGGCCGATGTGCCCGCCCCGCGCCGAAGCGAGCCGCGTGAGCACGAACTGATCCGCTGACTGATCGACTCACGGTTGGCGCCGCACCCTGCGGGACTCGTGTCCCGCAGGGTGCGGACGACGCAAGGCGCACCGCACGAAAGCCCTTGCCCAGATGTGACTTTGACGTGAAGATCCGAGATTGTGACTGACGCCGACAGAGCCGGACCTATATCCGGCGGCTCCGTGCCACCTGCCGCGCCCGGCGGCGCAATCGCCCTCGCCGACGTGCCCCCCGAGCCCGTCTCGCGGCCCGCCCACCGCGACACCAACGTGCTGCGCTGGCTCACCGCGTACTTCGCTTCGATCGTGGGCGACAGCGTCTACTTCCTCGCCCTCGGCTGGGCCGCCGCCCAACTCGCCGGCCCCGCACAGGTCGGCATCGTGCTGGCGCTCGGCGCGGTGCCCCGGGCGCTCCTCATGCTCCTCGGCGGTGTGATCGCCGACAGGTTCGACCCGCGCAAGGTCGTCATCGGCTCCGACGCCCTGCGGGCCGCGGTGATCCTCGCGGTGGCCGTCCTGCTGTGGCTCAGCACTCCGCAGCTGTGGCTCCTGATCGCGGTGGCGCTGGTCTTCGGCGTGGTGGACGCCCTCTTCATGCCGGCCGTGGGTGCGCTGCCGCCCCGGCTCACCGGACCCGACGAGATCGTCCGCCTCGTCGGCATGCGGCAGCTGGCGATCCGGATCGGCAAAGCCGTGGGGCCGCCCATGGCCGGGTTCGCGCTCGCCCACCACGGCGAGGCTGCATTCGCCCTCGCCGGGGCGCTGTTCGCGCTCTCCCTGGTCCTCCTGGTCTCCGTACGCATCGCGCCGCTGCCGCAGGGCCGGGCAGCCGGTGAAGCGGGCAGCGCCTGGCACGACTTGACCGACGGGCTTCGCTACATCAGGCGGCACCGGGTCGTCGGCCCGCTCGTGCTCGGCACCGCGCTGAGCGAGATCGGGTTCATGCCGCCGCTCCAGATGGGCGTGTTCCTGCTGACCAAGGAGCGGGGCTTCGGGGCCACCGGAATCGGCTGGATACTCGGCGCGTTCGCGGTCGGTGCGGGGCTCGGCGCCATCGGGCTCTCCTTCGCGGGGCGGATCCGGCGCGCCGGGCTGGTCCAGGTCTGCGCGATGGTCGTGGCCTCCCTGGCGATCGGCGCCATCGGGCTGCTGCCGACCGTGGCAGGCGCGGCGGCGGTGGCGGGCTTCGCGGGCCTGGTGGGCGGGGTGTGCGGCGGGCTCTCCGTCGCCCTGATCCAGCACAACACGGCCGCCGCCTACCAGGGCCGCGTCGCCGCGGTCCTCGCCCTCTCCCATGTCGGCCTCGCCCCGCTCGTCTTCCCGTTGTTCGGTCTGGCCGCCGGGGTGGTCGGGGTGGTGCCGATGTTCCTGGTCGGCGCGGGGATCAGCGCGTGCGCCGCCGTCGTCGGAGCGCTCTCCCGTGAGGTACGGCGGGCGGAACTGCGGGTGCGGTAGCGGACGATGACGGGTTCTGGCCAGCGGCGCCCGACAGGCCGTCGTACGGACCGGGGCCGTCCGCGATGGCCGCGTGCCGGTGGTGGCAGGTGTTTTCGGAGGAAGTGCCTCCGGTGGCGCGGTATCCGGAACCAGCGAATCCAGCCAGTTCTGGGTTGTGGGGACCCGACAGTCGGGGCGTGCCGGTACGGTCTGGCCCATGACGGTGTGCGGGGATCGGCGCGCTGCGGTGTGCCCTGCGCACGCCGGGGCGCGCGGCAGCGGGGCGGGCGTGCCCGGCGAAAGAGCGCGATGTGCTGTGTCGTACGACTCTTGGAGCTATGCCTCATACGGCTGTTGCGGTGCGGATGCGCCGGCGCGGGGCCGGACGCCGAGCAGGCTGCGCCGCGGCGTCGTTGGCGCGGTACAGCGGCCCGGCCGCTTGTCTGCGGTGCGCTTGTGTGCGGTGCGTGCGAAGAGAACCGTCGGCGGAGACGTGCCGTGGGGGGTGGCAGCCGCGCGGAGCAGCTCAGTTCAGGTTCAGCTGCTGGAGCGTGATGACGCCGGAGAAGACGCAGATGTCGTTCTGGACGGCGGTGACCAGGACCCTGTGCCGGTCGGGTCCGGCCATCGGCAGCAGGTCGGTGTGGATCCAGCAGGGCACGTCGAGTTCGGCGTAGCGGGCGAAGACGACGTCCATGCCGGTGACGCAGACGGGCGCGGGGTGGACCGCGGCGTGCGCGGACTGGCGCGCGGCTTCGAGGAGCAGCATGCCGGGGGCGTGGTCGACCGGGTGGTCGAAGAGTACGGGGTGCTTGAGGTCGATCCGGAGCTGGCTGCGGCGCGGCGAAGCGGTCGGCGAGAGCACGACGTCGTCGAAGGACTCGCGGGCCACCTGGGTGGGTGCGGTCGGCGGCGGAAGCGGCAGAGCGCGCGCGGTGGCCTCGGCAAGGTCCCCGTACGGTCCGCGCAGGCGCTTGTACAGCGCCGGGGCGTGGTTGGCGAACCGGGTCAGGCAGGTGCCGACGTGTATCCCGTCACGCACCACGTCGACCTCCATGTTCAGCGAGGCGAGCCGCTGTGATCTGCGGACGATGTCCCGGCAGGCGACCTGGAGTTCTAACTCCGGCGGCGTGGAGCCCACGGCGAGCGCCGCAGGGGCGAGCGAGTAGCTGAAGTGGCTCCAGGACTGGTGGTGGCCGAAGGGCACGTCGTAGGCCGCGTGGCTCAGGAGCGGCACGCACTGGCGGACCGACTCGGCAAGCAGCAGCGGATCGAGCAAGTTGTGCCGCGTACGGTAGAAGCCGTGGTCCTGCGGCCACTGCGCGCGGACGACGAAGTCATCGGCCCCGCTCCGGTGCCACTCCGTGAGGAGCGTCTCGGACGCGGTGTTCTTGTGGACCTGCTTGCTGGTGGCCGACGCCCATCCGGCAGGGCGGGCCGGAGCGGGCAGCATGGTGCTGTACATACGGAAATCCCCCTAGAACGTATGAGCACCTCGAGGCTCGTGGAACCTGGCGGAGCAGCGTGCTGTGGCTCGAGGTTTGCATGAGAGCACCTCGAATTTAGAGAATGCTCTCTTTTTTTGAGACCAATCAACAGCAAAGAAACCCCCACGGAAGGTTCAAGTCCTCATGGCATAAGGGGTAAAGCGGACTATGGGCCTGGAAATCAGAGGCTGACAGGAGGGTGGATCTAAAGTGAGCCATCCTCTAGATTAGAGATCGTTCTGTTTACTTTGGAGGGGCGATGCGGCAGCCGAAACAGCAGCGGGCCGTGGAGACACGCGACGGGATCTTGCGCGCCGCGGCCGAGGTCTTCGACGAGATGGGCTACGCGGGCGCCGGCATCAACCGGATCCTCGAGCGCGCCGGCGCCACCGCCGGGTCTCTGTACTTTCACTTCCAGTCCAAGGAGGGGCTCGCGCACGCGGTGATGGACCAGCAGGCGGACACGATCCTGCCGCTGCTGCGCTCCGAGGGCTTGCAGCGGCTGATCGACATCACCATCGTGTGGTCGCGTCAGTTGCAGACCAACGTCCTGCTGCGGGCCGGTGTCCGGCTCACCACCGAACAGAGCACTCTGGGCATGGGCGAGGCGGCCGGGCCGTACGTCGCCTGGGCCAAGGTGATGGAGGAGTGCCTGGTCGAGGCCCGCGAGCTGGGGGAGTTGCAGGCGGGAGTGGACCCCGCGCAAGTGGCCGACCAGGTCGTCGAGACGTGTACCGGCATGCAGCTCTACTCCGCCGCCGCCGTCGGACGCGCGGATCTGCCCGAGCGCGTGCGGCGGATGTGGCAGATCCTGCTCCCCGGCATCGCCGTCCCGGCCACCGTGGTGCGCATGGACCTCGACGCGCGCCGACTGGAGGACGCCGGGCTCGTCTGAGCCTCTTCCCGCCCCGGGTTCTCTCCCCGCTCCGCGTCCCTCCCTGTCCCGGCCCGGGGCAGCGGTGACGCGCGGTCAAGTGTGCCTGTACAGCGGCGTCTTACTGTGCGCGCACGGTGCCGCGCGGAGCAATGGCGCACGCTGCGGACCGGTCCACAGGTGCGCGAAGAGCGCGCCTCGCCCCGGCGGGGAGCCGGGGCCGAACCCGGGGAGAGTTCATGGGGCTCAGTGCCGGACAGCTACGGCTTGTCGCGGTCAACATCGACGGTGTCCTGCTCAGCGACACCTTCAGTCCTGTCATCCACGACTTCGTCGTCAGCCGTGGCGGGCAGTACACCGCAGAAACCGAACGGAGCATCTTTTCCCAGCCGCAGCGCATCGCGGGGGAGCGCATGGCCGATGCGGTCCCCGTGCCCCTCACCGGTGAGGAGGCGCTGCGGGTCTACTTCGCCGAGCGGGACGCGTACGTGGAGCGTCACCCGGTCACGGTGACGCCGGGTGCGGAGGAACTGCTGCGCCGCGTGCGGGATCTGGGGTTACAGGTGGTGTGCTACGGCGGTCTCGCCAAGGCGCACTTCGACACCCATCTGGGAGCGTACGGGGACCTGTTCGACGGTCCGGGGTATGTCTGCACGGACGGCTTCCGGCCCGGCATACACGAGATCATCACGCAGACCTTCGGCCTCAAGCACGACGAGGCGGTCTTCATCGACGACGTCGCCCGTGTGGCCGAGGAGGCCAGGGCGCTGAACGTCGCGTTCATCGGCCACCCCAGCAGCTATGAGCACAGCTTCCAGCGGCAGTTGATGCTGGAGGCCGGTGTGCGGCACCTGGTGGACCGGCTCGACCAGGTCGATGCCGAGCTGCTCGCGCGGGTCGGTGCCGAGGCGGCGGCGGGCCGGAGCTGGGAGCGATGAGCATGCTGGCAGGCAAGACAGTGATGATCACGGGTGCGTCGAGCGGCATCGGGGCGGCCGCGGCCCGCCTCTTCGCCGAACAGGGCGCCGCCGTCGGCGTCATGGCCAGACGCACGGAACTCCTCGACCGCCTGGTCGAGGACATCACCGCGGCGGGCGGCAGGGCCATCGCGGTCGGCGGCGACGTGACACGCGGGCAGGACGTGGCCGACGCCGTGGCAAGGACCGCCGATACGTTCGGCGGCCTGGACGCGGCGTTCAACAACGCCGGCTTCGCCACCGCGGGGAAGGCCCTCCACGAGATCGACGAGGAGACCTACGCGCGGACCATGGACGTCAACGTACGGGGCGTGTGGAACTGCCTCGCGCACCAGATCCCCGTCATGCTCAAGTCTGGGCGGGGCGGCGCCGTGGTCAACACCTCCAGCGTGGCCGGCGTGGCCGCCACCGGGGCCTCCGCCGCGTACGTGGCCGCCAAGCACGCCGTGATCGGCATGACGAAGGCGGCCGCGGCCGACTACGGGGCCCGCGGGGTACGCGTCAACGCGCTGGTCGTGGGCAGCACGCGTACGGAGATGATGGAGCAGGTCCTGGCCGCGACACCGCAGTTGGAGCAGGTCTTCATGGCCGCCGCGGTGCAGCAGCGGATGGCCGACCCCATCGAGGTGGCGCGGGCGGCGGCGTGGCTGTGCAGCGACCTGTCCTCGTTCGTCACCGGAGCGGCCGTGCCGGTCGACGGCGGCGCCACCGCGCTGTGTGACTGAGGGACCTGAGCGAGCATGACCCGGGCCGGGAGGCGCCGTCCGTCGGGCGGCCCTCCCGGCTTCGCCGTGCCGCGCACCACCGCGCCCGTGGACGGTTTTTTTAGAACGGTCGCCTTCAAATAATTAGAACGATCACTTTGCTTTGGGGTCGGGAGGTGGGTACTGTCTGCTCCAGAGGGGGGCGGACGGGCCGCCGCGGTCCCTGGAGGGCGCATGGTGACTCAGAACAGAGCCGCGCGTACGCGCGAGGCTCTCATCAGGGCTGCGGCCGCCGACGTGGACGCCAACGGGTACCACGGGGCCACCATGTCCTCGATCAGTGCGTCGGCGCGGGTCTCCATGGGCGCCCTGACGTTCCATTTCTCCAGCAAGCGTGCCCTGGCCGAGACGGTCGTCGAAGAGGCGTCGACCATCACGCGGGCGCGGGCCGCGACCGCGGTGGCCGGGTACGCGTCCCCGCTTTCGGCCGTGTTCGCCCTGATGCGGGGCCTTGCGGGCCTGCTCGACGAAGATGTCGTGGTGCGGGCGGCGGCCCTGCTGGCCCGTGAGCGGCCCAAACCGGTGCCGGGCTGGCACGATGCCTGGGTGCCCGTGCTCAACGGTCTGCTGCGGGAGGCGGACAAGGCGGGTGAGCTGCGCCAGGACGCCCGGCCCGACGCGGTGACGGCCCTGGTCGTGTACGTACTGACGGCAGTTGAGGCGTACCGCTGCTCCCCCGTGGGCGAGGGGCTCGGCGCGCAGGCCGCCCTGGAGCGGCTGTGGCCGTTCGTGTGGCGGGGCGTCACTGTCGCGACCGCCTGAGGGTGCAGAACCCGCCCCTGTTTTTACCTGATGCGTACCAAGCAGAGGGTTCCCGGGCCTCAAAAACAAAGAGAACGTTCTACATGTTAGTTACTTGCCTCTGGGAGGAGTGCGCTGTGGGGGCTACAACGGTCCGGGCGGAGGACATCTACCGCGAGGAACTGGCGAAGATCGGTGCGGACGACGGGCGTGTGGTGTGTGTCGAGGCCCTGCCCGGCGGCGCACACCACCCCTTCGAGTCGGCCCACCCGGACCGGTTCTTCCAACTGGGCGGTGTGGAGAGCGCCATGGTCAGCATGGTCGAGGGCCTGGTCACCGCCGGGTTCCGGGTGTTCGTGTGCGGCCTCGGGCTCGGCGCGGACACCAGGGTCTCCCGGCTTCCCCGCCTGACGGTCGCCTATCTGCGGGCGGGGGCCTCGGTCATGGTGCCGCACACGCAGACCGATCTGGCTCAGCTGCGGAGCATGCCGCGCGTTCAGATCGCCGTACCGAGCGGTGCGCGCGAGATCAGGGCGGTGCTGCGCGGTGCGGCCCGCTCGGGGCGGCCCTGCCACATCCGCATCGGCACGGAGACGTCCGACGCGGTGGCCGCGCCCTGGCCCGGAGCCGCCGACGGGGACATCCCCTCGGTCATCTGGGACGTGGCCGCGAAGCCGGGCGATGCGGCGGACACGGACACCTGCCTGGTGTCGATCGGCGAGGAGGGCACGCGGCTCGCCCTCGCGGTGCGGGAGCGGTCCGGGGACCTCGCGCACGCACACCTGGTGTACGTCGACGACAGTCACTTAGCGGCCGCGGCGGGCGAACTGGCCCGCCGCCACGGCCGATTAGTCGTGCTCGGAGGCTCGGCGGGGCCCGACGGAGCGGCGGAAGGCCTGCGCCGGCTGCTGCCCGGATGCACGGTCCTGGGCCTCTCGCACCCGGAGCCCGGCGGGTCGTTCGCCGCCGACGTGGAGCGCGCCCTCTCGATGGCCAAGGGCCCGGGGGAATGAGGGCGATGAGGACGACGAGTGCGACGAGGGGGACGGGGGCGACGAGGAGGACGAGGAGGACGAGCGCCGTTTCAGTCCTCGCGCGGGGCCTCCAGGAGTTCGGACCGGGCGAGCAGATAGGCGAGATGGGCCCGGCTGCGGCTGCCCATCAGCTCCGACGCCTTCTTGATGTGCGCGGAGACGGTCCTGCTGCTGATGCCCAGGCGCTTGCCCATCCCCGCGTCCGTATGGCCCTCGACCATCAGCTGGAGCACCGCCCGGCGGGTCTCGTCCGTCAGGAGCGGGGGCCGGCCGTTGTCGTGTGCGACGGTGACGGGCTCGGCGCGCTGCCAGGCGTGGTCGAAGACCTTGACGAGGTAGTGGATGAGGGCCGGGTGCTCCACGGCGAGCGCGGTCGTCTGGAGGTCGTAGCGCGGGTCGGGGATGAACGCGATGGAGCGGTCGTAGACGATGAGGCGGTCGACGACTTCGTCGAGTGTGCGCACCTGCGCCCCGGCCGCGGTCACCTGCTCGATGTAGGCCAGCGTCGGGCCGTGCGCGCGCACCGAGTGCTGGTAGAGCGTGCGTTGGCGTACGCCGCGGCTGTTCAGGCGCAGCGTGCGGGGCAGGGTCTTGCCCAGGGCGTCGGGGTCGCGGGCCCCGCCGGGATGGGCGGTCAGAAGCTCTTCGCGGCAGGCCTCCGAGGCCCGTTCGAGCGCCGCGTAGATGACGTCCGAGCCGTGCAGCAGCCGCACGGACGCGGCGGAGGCGCGCTGTTGGGTGCGGTAGGCGTCCTCGGCCGCGGACAGGGCGTCGTAGATGCCCGCCACGGTGTGCTGCTGCGCCAGGATCGCGCGCTCCAGGGGGCGGGTGAGCTCGTGCGACGCGATGTCGGGCGGTACCGCCACCCAGCGGTCGCCGGCTTCGGCCTGGCGCCGCATCAGGCCCAACTCGACCAGGCAGTCCGGGACTTCGCCGGACGTGGGGCCTTCCGCCAGCGTACGGCGGTAGCAATCAAGCCCGCGTTCGCACAGCTGTATGACGTTGGGTTGTGGACTTATGTCCGCATCTCTGCACACTTTTCCCCCTTGCTGCTTCGTGCAATGCGAGATCCCGAGCCTACCCGTCCATGGATTCCAGCCGTTTGTGAGCCATGCTGTTTGAGGCGGGAGGGCGAAACGCGAATTCCGTCATACGGGAGGGGAAGGAAATGCGACTGGAGTCAGTTCCGGTCATATCGCTTAGCCGGATGCCCGCACACGTTGCGGACTCCGATGACGACGAGAACTGGAAGGCGTTCGCCCGCCTGGGCCGCCGGGCGGAAGAGTAATCGGAATACGAATAAGACAAACAATTCGCATTCGCGGGGGGTGCAGCGAGCGTGATCCGTGACGAGGGAACTGTCGGCATCATTCTGGCCGGAGGCAGGGGGGAGCGCGCCAAACCGATCACCCTCAAGTCCTCGGACTACATCCGGAGCAAGGCGCTCATCCCCTTCGTCGGACGACGCCTGGTCGAGTGGATGATCGACGCCTGCCGCGAGCAGGGCATACGCCGGTTCTACGTCGTGACCCACGGCCTGGAGAACCGCAACCAGATCAAGCTGCTGCTCGGCCACGGCGAGCGCTTCGGGGTCGACATCACGTACTCGCGCTCCCGGTTCGACCGCTACAACGTGGGGTCGGCAGGGGCCACGCTGCACAATCTGGAGCAGTGGGACCTGCAAGGCCGCGCCCTGGTGCTGCCCGTCGACTCGCTCTTCGACTTCGACCTGGCGGCGATGGAGGAGACGCACCGCGAGCGCGGTGCGGTGGTCACGGTCGCCTCCGTGGCCCGTACTGCCGCCGAGATCGCCACCAAGTACGGCGTCATGCGCACCGACGAACGCGGTCTCGTCCAGGGCTTCGTGGAGAAGCCCGGCATGAGCGAACTGCGCTCGCTCTTCCCGCGCACCGGCGAGGACCCGGCCGCGACCCTGGCGACCAACGCGGGGATGTACCTGGTCGACTGCGGGCGCCTGCGGCTGCTGGCCCGGGAACCGGAGCTCTTCCGGCAGTCCCACCAGCGCCTGGACTGGGGCGGCGACCTGCTGCCCCACCTCGTCGAACGAGGAGTACCGGTGGCCACCCACACCATCGGACGCCTCGGCGACATGGGCAATGTCCCCGACTACCTCCAGACGGTCCAGCTCGTGCTCAACGGCGCGTACGAGCAGATGAACCGCCTGATGGAGGCACCCGGCAGAACCGATCCGCGCTGCTGGATCCACGAGACCAGCCTGCGCACCAAGGACGACGTCACGGGCACCACGCTGGCCCAGAAGATCGAGGAGGGCTCGGTCGTCATCGGGCCCGGAGTGCGCATCGGCCGGGACGTAGAGATCGGCCGCGGGGTGCGCCTGGAACACACGGACATCGGCGACGGGGCCGAGATCCGCGAGGGCGCCACCCTGGCCCGTTCCGCGGTGGGGGAGTCGGCGGTGGTCGGCAGCTGGGCCGACATCACCGACGCCTACATAGGCCCCATGGCCCAGGTGCTCTCCGAGCGCGTCAGGCCACTGCGCCTTGAACAGTTCTCGGCCATCGGCGACGGCGCCGTGCTCTGGCCGGGGTCGCGATTCTGCGGGGTCACCGTGTACCCGCGACTACGGGTGCCGGCGCTGACCGGTGTACCCGCTCAGACAGAGCTCAGGCGCGCCGACGACATCCTGCGCTGGGTGTGAAGGCGCTCATCCCTGGAGGGGACCATGCAGAGCCCCATTGCAGTTATCGGCGGGGCCGGCAGGACGGGCGTGCTCGTCACGCGCCGCCTGCTCGAAGAAGGCCACCGCGTACGAGTGATCAGCCGTGATCCGCAGCGCGCGGTGCTGCCGCTCGGAGTGGAGACGCAGCGTGCCGACGTCCGGTACACGGACTCGCTCGGCCCGGCGCTGCGCGGATGCTCCGGCATCGTGTTCACCGTCGAGCCGGGCACCGCGGACTCCGGTCCGCACAGCCCCGAGACCACCGTCTACGACGGCGTGCGCAACATGCTCGCCGCCGCGGCCGACGGCGCGCAGCGCCCGCACGTCGTGCTGGTCAGCCAGATCTTCGTGACGCGGCGCGAGCACCCGATGAACTCCTACGGACGGCTGCTCGACTGGCGGTTGCGGGGCGAGGACGAGGTCCGTGCCTCGGGCCTGCCCTACACCGTCGTACGGCCGAGCTGGCTGACGGACGACGAGGTCGCGGGCGCCCGGGTGCGCCTGGAGCAGCACGACCGCGGCGACGGCTGGGTCTCCAGGAAGTCGGTGGCGGAGGCCTGCGTGCAGGCACTGCGGCTGCCGGCGGCCGGCGGGACGACGTTCGAGCTCTACAACGAGCCGGGCCTGGCGCCCACCGACTGGGCCCCGCTGTTCGACCGGCTGATCCCCGACCGGGTCCCCGCCTACCAGGGCCCCGTCCACTGACAGATGCCCGGTGCCTCCTGACCGGAGGCTCCGGGGCATCCCGAACGGCGGGACGGAGTCTGTGAGGGGCCCGTCCCGCCCGTGACCTGCCGGTTCATTCCCCCGTCGCCGGCAGGCAAGGACACGGGGCCGGTGCGCGGCCCGCAGGGTGCTGCCGCACCGCTGTGCCGGTCCCGTGTCCGCATTCCCGTTCTTCGGCTTCACGCCGTCCCCGCATGACGCGCAGTCGCGCGCCGAACCCCGGCACGCGGCCATGCGGCCTGCCCGGATTCGGCCGTTCCGGCCGCCGCGTCATGGGGGCGCGGCTCACCGGAACGTGGTTCACGTATTTCTTGGAGAGGGTGGAAAGGTGTCCGCAGAAGAGCAGCAGACGCTTCCCGACGACATTTCGCAGAAAGAATTCACCGAGGTTCTCTCCGCTGCCCTGCGCTCCATTCCGCGAAGCGACCAGCGGCGTTGGGGAGAGCTTTATGTACGCGGGCTTCTCTCGGTCCGGGGCAAGAAGACGATGCGCGCTCTCGCCAATGGCGCGGGCGGCGGAGCCGAGCAGAGCCTCTACCAGTTCATCAGCAAGTCGCCGTGGGACGCCGACCTGGTCCGCGGGGACCTGGCGCGGCTGCTCATCCAGCGCGCGCAGCCCCGCGCCTGGGTCGTACAGCCCCTGGTCATCACCAAGGTGGGCCAGCACTCGGTCGGCGTGGAGCGCCAGTGGGTGTCGCAGATCGGCCGGGTCGTCAACTGCCAGCAGGCGATGAGCGTGTGGCTCACCACGGACCACGGGAGCTGCCCGGTGGACTGGGAGCTCGCGCTGCCCGAGTGCTGGACGGGCAAGGAGGAGATGCGCCGGCGGGCGTCCATCCCCACCCATGTCGGATCCACCCCGCCCGAGCGGTGCGCCGTCGACTCCGTGAGCAAGATGGCCAGGGAGTGGGGTCTGCGCGGCAGGCCGGTGGTGATGGACCTGCGCGAGACGGCCCCGCGTCCGGTCTGCGCGGACCTTGCTTCCCGTCAGATTCCCTTCGTGGTCCGCGTCGACCCCTCCGCCGTCCTGCCCGCGGGCGGCCCGTCGGGTCCGGCGCCCGCGCCGCGCGCGGCGGCCGACGGTGCGGCGGGCCGCGGCAACTCGGCCGATCTGTACACCGCGCTGAACAAGCAGCGCATGCCGGTGGAGTGGTTCGACCACGCCGCGGGGACCGTGCGGGCCACGTCCGTCGGCGCCGCCCGTGTCACCCTGCGCCGCGACCCGGCCGCCCCCCAGGGGCAGCCCGAGCGCCTCGACCTCGTCCTGCTGGGCGCCTGGACGGACCCGGCGCGGCGGACCCCGAGCGAGTTCTGGCTCTCCAACCTCGCGCAGTCGCAGCTGGGCACGGTGTACCGCACGGCGATGCTCTCGCGGCGCGTGGAGCGCGACCTCCAGGAGGAGAGCGACCGGCTGGGCATCCGCGACTTCGAGGGCCGCTCCTACCGCGGCTGGCACCACCACATGACGATGGTGTCGCTCGCCCATGCCGTCACCGTGCTCTCGCCGTCCCGCGCGCAGGACACCAAGGTTCCGGCGCGCTCCGCCGGAACTCCCGTGCGCGAGAACAGAGTTCGGGCGCGCGACACCACCGTTCCGGCGCGCGACGCCAAGGTTCCGGCGCGAGAGACAAAGGTTCCGGCACGAGACACGAAGGTGACTGCCGCATGACCGAGACAACGCAACGCACCCTGCCGCCAGGACGATCCGACGAGCTGCGCGTCGAGGACGTGGACCGCGTCACCGACGAACTGTGCCGGCTGCTGCCCGCCTGGCTGCCCGACCGGCGCTGGTACGCGGACAAGGGCCACGGCGTCCCCGTGGTCCGGCCGGTCCTGGTGGAGGTCGTCGCCCCCGGCACGCCCGCCCTGCTCCAGGCAGTGGTCCGCACCGACGATGGCCAGAGCTACCAGCTGCTCGTCGGCGCCGTGACCGGCCCGGCAGGCACCGGCCCCGGCAGGGGCGTGCCCCCGGACGCGGTCATCGGCACCAGCGCGCGACCGGACGCGGACGGGCGGTGGCTGACGCTCTACGAAGCCGGGTCGGACCCCGACCTGCTCAGCCGGCTGCTGGACCGCTTCGTCTCGGCCGAGCCGTGCGGGGCGCTCGAATACCACCACATCCCCGGCGCGACGATCCCGGCCGGGCTGCGGGCCAGGCCGCTCACCGCGGAGCAGTCCAACACCTCCGTGGCCTTCGGCGACCGGATGATGCTCAAGGTGCTTCGCCGCATCGTGCCCGGAGCCAACCCCGAACTGGAGATGCTCGCCGCCCTGGAGCGGGCCGGTGACGTGCCGAGCGCCGCACCGCTTGCCTGGGCGCAGATCGCGGGACGGCACGACGCGGAACCGACCACGCTCTGCATCCTCCAGGAGTTCGTGCCCTCACGCGGGGACGGCTGGAGCATCGCCACGACCCAGGCGGAGGACTGCATCCGCGGCACCTGCGAATCGGTCGCACCGCTCGGCGGCTTCTCCGACGAGGCGTTCGGCCTGGGCCAGGCCACGGCGCAGGTGCACACGGCGCTCGCCCAGCAGCTGGAGACCCGCCCCCTGAGCTTCGCGGAGGTGGCGGAGCTGACCGACACGCTCATCGAGCGCCTGGAGGACGCCATCGCGCAGGTGCCCGACATCACTCCCTACGCACGCGGCCTGCGCACCGCCTACCAGGACCTGCGCGAAGTGGCCCGGCGCGGCAACCCGCTGCCCATCCAGCGCATCCACGGCGACCTCCACCTCGGGCAGGTGCTGCGGGCCGAGGACGGCTGGATCCTCATCGACTTCGAGGGCGAACCGGGACACCCGCTGGCCGAACGGCGGCACCTCCAGCCCGCGGTGCGCGATGTCGCCGCCATGCTGCGCTCCTTCGACTACGCGGCACATCACGCCCTCGGCGAGATCCTCGGCGGCCCGCCGCGCGCCCAGGCGTCGCGCGACCTGCGCGCCACGCGCCTGGCCCGCCGGGCCGCTGCCTGGGCGGTGCACAGCAGGCGTGCCTTCTGCGCCGGCTACACCGCGGCGGGCGGCCAGGATCCGCGTACGAGCCCCGTACTGCTGCGCGCGTTCGAGGCCGACAAGGCCGTGTACGAGGTGCTCTACGAGGCACGCAACCGCCCCGAGTGGCTGCCCATCCCGCTCGCCGCCGTGCGCAGGCTCGCGCAGGCCGGCCAGGCGGCGGGCTGAGACCGCCGGGGGAGGAGGCAATGGACGTGGCAGCAAGTGAGCCCGACGGCACGGACGCGGCGGTGGTCGGCGGTGGCCCCGCAGGGCTTTCCGCGGCGCTGCAACTGGCCCGCTACGGACGCCGGGTGCTGGTCTTCGACACCGGGCACGGACGCTCGACCCACCACCAGACCAACCGCAACTACCTGGGTTTCCCCGACGGCATCGCCACCACACGGCTGCGCGAACTCGGCGTACGGCAGCTGGCACGCTACCCGCACGTCCGCTTCGCCCGCCACCACGTGACGGGCCTGACGGGCGACGCGCACCAGGGGTTCACCGTCCGGGCCCAGGGCCACCACTGGCGGGCCAGAACGGTGGTCCTGGCCACCGGTGTCCTCGACCACTTCCCGCACTTCCCCGACTGGCATACGTACGTGGGCCGTTCGATGTTCTGGTGCATCGCCTGCGACGGGTACGAGAACCGCGGGCGCCGCATCCTGGTCGTGGGGCACACCGACGCCGCCGCGGGCGAGGCCATGCAGCTGCACAGCCTCACCGACCGGATCGTGCTGCTCACCAACAGCCGCAGGAACGACATCAGTTCACCTTTCACGCGCCGTCTCGCGGTGGCGGGTGTCCCCGTCGTGCACGACCGCATCAAGGGCGCCGAGGGCGCGGACGGCCGGCTCACGGCCATCGTGACCCGGGGCGGCGAACGCCTCGACCTCGACGCCCTGTTCTCCATCCAGGGCGCGACCCCGGAGACGGCCGTGGCCCGCGGCCTCGGCATCCGGCTCAACCGGCACGGCTATGTCGAAGTGGACACCGAGCAGTGCACGTCGGTCCCCGGCGTGTACGCCGCGGGCGACATCACGGCACCGCATTCCCACCAGGTTTCGGCGGCGGTACACGAAGGCGCGCAGGCCGCATCGGCGGCCAACTACTTCCTTTATCCGCCGGAGTTAAAGGCTCCCTGACCGCGGAAAGTTCAGGAAGTAGGTTTTCCTTCTTTGCCCCCCTTGGTGGCCGCTGGACATCATGAGTGAGCCCATCCAAAGGAGAATCCGATGATCCACCAGTTCATTCTGGCTGCGCCCAAGCCGGGTATGACAGCACAGGAATTCCAGGACTACTGGGTAAATGTCCACGCGGTGCAGTACGCCTCGAAGATTCCGCAGATCCGCAAGTACATGGTCGACACGGTGGTGGAGATCGAGGGCAACCTCGGCAGTCCCGCCCTGCCGCACCAGGGCATCGCGGAGATCTTCCTGGCCAACGGCGAGGAGCAGCTGGCCTCGCTGCAGACCGAGGAGTTCCTCCAGGGCGCCCGCCTCGACGAGCCGAACTGGGCCGCGTTCTGGCAGACGATCGTCGTCGACACCACCGCGCACGAGATCGTCGCGGGACCGCCGCTCGCCAAGGGCCAGGACTGGGTCAAGCTCACCGTCCTGCAGAAGCGGCGTCCGGGCCTGGCCCTGGAGGACTACCGCAAGCAGACCCTCGACTCGTACGCCTCCGTGGTCAAGGGCACCCCGGGGCTGCGCCGCTATCTGCACGCCCACACCGTGGACGGCGCCTACGTTTTCGGCGAGGCGTCCTTCGACAGCGTCGAGCAGCTGTGGTTCGACGACGTGAACGCCCTCGAAGAGGCGCTGCGTTCGCCCTATTTCACCGAGCAGGTGAAGGCGGCGCGCGACGAGATCGTCGACGAGAAGTACGTCTTCTCGATCGCGTCGAAGGAGAACTGGATCATCGGCCCGCAGGCCCGCTGATCCCCCTGATCAGGTGGCTGAGGCGCCGCCCCCTTCCGTCGCGGCGCCCGGCCACCCATCCCGAACCGATTACCGAAGGAGCCGGCGTGGCCAGGAAGAACGCCAAGAAGATCCTCGTCATTCTGTCGGAGTACGGCTACTGGGGCGAGGAGCTCGTCGGCCCCCTGCACCACTTCGACCAGCGGGGCTACGAGGTTCAGTTCGCCACCCCGACCGGCAAGCGCGCCCACGCGCTGCCGCCGTCGATGGACCCGGAGTACATCGACCCGCCGCTCGGCCGCTCGGTCACCTCCGAGGCCGTCGCCAAGCTCACGCGCGAGGTCGACGAATCCGAGCGCCTTGACGACCCGACCGACATCTCCAGCTGGATCCCCGAGCGCCCCTACACGGCCGACGACGACTACCTGCGCAAGCTGGAGGCCTACCACCGGGCCGTCGACGTCGTGGCGCAGGAACTCGACGAGTACGACGCGCTGCTCATCGTCGGCGGTTCGGGCCCGGTCGTGGACCTCGCCAACAACGAGCGGGTGCACCAGATCATCCTGTCCTTCCTGCGCGCCGACAAGCCGATCGCGGCCGAGTGCTACGGCGTCGCGCCGCTGGCCTTCGCCCGCGACTGGGAGGACCGCAAGTCGATCATCTGGGGCAAGCACGTCACGGGCCACTGCAAGGAGTACGACTACAAGGACGGGACCGGATTCCTCGGGACCGACTTCGTGATCGGCCCGCCGCCGTACCCCCTTGAGTACATCCTGCGTGACGCCACAGGACCCGAGGGCCGCTATCACGGCAACTTCGGAAAAGAGACCTCGGTGATCGTGGACTACCCGTTCATCACCGGGCGTTCCACGCCGGATTCCTATCTGACCGGAGAAAAGGTCGTCGAGGTGCTCGAAGACGGCCTGCGCCGCTTCGGCTGGTAATGCGCGGCAACGACTGAGGAATCGAGAGAAGGCAGACATGGCCAGGCAGGGCAATGCGGCGATCATCGAGCAGTTCATTGCCGACGGAATTCCCTTTATGTTCGGCAATCCAGGGACGGTCGAGCAGGGATTTCTGGACGCGCTGGAGGACTATGACGACCTTCAGTACATCCTGACCCTGCAGGAGACCGTCGCCGTCGGAATCGCGGACGGCTACGCCCGCGCCACGGGCCGGCCCGCGCTCCTCCAGCTGCACAGCGGCGTCGGGCTCGGCAACGCCATCGGCATGCTCTACCAGGCCAAGCGCGGTCACTCGCCGATCCTGACGATCGCGGGCGAGTCGGGTGTCCAGTACGAGTCCATGGACGCCCAGATGGCCGCCGACCTGGTCGCCATGGCCAAGCCCGTGACCAAGTACGCCACCCGGGTCACCGACCCGCGTTCGGTCCTGCGGGTCCTTCGCCGGGCGATGAAGATCGCGATGACACCGCCGATGGGCCCGGTCTTCGTGGCGCTGCCTCTCGATGTACTCGACGCGCTCAACACCGAGCAGATCGTGCCGAGTTCGGCGCCCAGCACCAGGACCGTACCGGCGGGCGCGCTCGTGGAGCAGGCGGCGCGGCTCCTGACCGGCGCCCGGCGGCCGCTCGTCCTGGCCGGGGACGGCGTGGCGGCGTCCGGCGCGCAGGACGAACTGGTGCGGGTGGCCGAGCAGCTGGGCGCCGACATACACGGCGTCAACTACTCCGAGGTGAACCTCGACGTCACCCACCCGCTCTACCGCGGGGACCTGGGGCACATGTTCGGCGCGGTCAGCACGGCCGCCGTCCGGGACGCCGACGCGGTCCTGGTCGTCGGCACGTACACCTTCCCCGAGGTCTTCCCGGACACCGGCGACCCCTTCCGCGCGGACGCCCGGATCGTCCACATCGACCTGGACGACTACGAGATCGCCAAGAACCACCCGGTCACCCTCGGCCTGGTCGCCGACCCAAAGGAGACCCTCGCCGCGCTCAGTGCGCAGCTGGACCGCGAGTTGTCCGCCACCGACCGGGCGGCGGCGGCCGAACGCCTGGCGGCGCGCCGCGCAGAGCGGCCCGCGCCGGTTGCCGACGACGGCTCGCTGCTCCACGCCTTCCTGCGGGAACTGGCGGCCCAGGTCCCCGACGACGTGATGATCTTCGATGAGGCGCTGACCGCCGCCGGCGCCCTGAACGCCCATCTGCCGGGCCGCAGGCCGGGCCACTGGTTCTCCACCCGCGGCGGTTCGCTCGGCGTGGGCATCCCCGGAGCCATGGGCATCAAGCTGGCCCACCCGGACAAGACCGTGATCGGCTTCACCGGCGACGGCGGCTCCATGTACACCTTCCAGGCGCTCTACACCGCCGTGCGGCACGACATCGGCGCCAAGTTCGTCATCTGCAACAACCGCAGCTACAAGCTGCTCGACAACAACATCGAGCAGTACTGGCGGGAGCGGGACGTCGCCCCCCACGCGTACCCCACGCCGTTCGACCTCTCCCGCCCCGACCTGGGCTTCGCGCAGATCGCCGAGGGGTTCGGCGTCGACGCGCTGCGCGTCGACGACCACGACCAGGTCGGCTACGCGGTCAAGCGGATGCTCGCCGACGACAAGCCGTTCCTCATCGACCTGCGGACCACCGAAGGGGGAGACCGTGGCTGACGTACCGTCCCGTGACGGGGTGCTCAGCGGACAGAAGATCGCGATCCTGGCGGAGAGCGACTTCTACGAGCCCGAAATCGCCTACTACCAGCGCCGGTTCGCGGAGGAAGGCGCCCGCGTCGACTTCGTCACCCGGATGTGGGGCAACAAGTCCATCACCTTCACCGGCCACGAGCACCGCGCGCCCCTGACGGTGACCCGCAGCCTGGAGGATCTGGACGACCGCACGCTGCGCGAGTACAAGGCGCTGATCGTGCCCTCCGGCATGGTCGCCGACCGGCTGCGCTACACCGAGGACATCGAGCGCCTGGCGCCGGCCACGGACCTGCTGCGCCGGGCCTTCGCCCGCTCCGGAGTGGTCAAGGGGATCATCTGCCACGGCATGTGGCTGGCCTCCTCGATCCCCTACGTCGTGCGCGGACGCAAGGTGGTCTGCCACAACAACCTGCTCGGAGACGTACGCAACATGGGCGCCAACTACGTCGACCAGGACGTCGTCGTCGACGGCGACCTGGTGACCGCCCGCACCGGCGACCACTGCCATCTGTTCGCCAGGACCATCATCGACGAACTCGTGCTGCGAGGGGTGTGACAGCAATGCCAGAGATCTCACGGAACGTCGACTTCACCTTCTCGGACACCGTCGCGGGGCGGGTGACCGCGTTCGACGCCGAGACCCGGGTCTTCTCCCTGGTCACCGCCGACGGCCGGTTCTTCGACGTCGGCCTTGACGGCGGCCCGAGCGCCGAGCTCCTGCACAACCTGGGCGAGCCCTACCAGGACGCGTCGGCGCACGTGGACGAGCTGCTCACGCAGGACGCCTTCGTCATCGCGTACGGCATTTTCTACCCGCACAGCCAGGCGCTGCGCTTCGAGGCCAAGCGGCTGATCTTCCTGGGGCGCGACCCCGAGGACTACCGCTTCGAGGAAGCGGGCTGGTGGGTCCGGCAGATCAAGGAGATCGCCGGCTTCTACCGCAAGGCACAGTTCGGCGACGGGCCGGTCGACTTCGGCGACTACCGCACCGAGATCCGGCTCGGCGGCGACAAGACCGCGAGCCACGTCCAGGAGACCGACACCATCTCCCGGCTCGTCTACGGCATGGCATCCGCCTTCCTGCTCACCGGCGAGGACGAGTACCTGGAGGTCGCCGAGCGCGGCACCGAGTATCTGCGCGAGCACATGCGGTTCGTCGACACCGACGAGAACGTCGTGTACTGGTACCACGGCCTCAAGGTCGACGGCGACGTCGAGAAGAAGCTGTTCACGTCCGAGTTCTCCGACGACTACGACGCGCTGCCCGCCTACGAGCAGATCTACGCGCTTGCCGGCCCCGTGCAGACCTACCGCATCACCGGCGATCCGCGGATCAAGTCCGACGCGGACGCCACCATCCGCCTCTTCGACCGGTTCTACCTGGACCCCGAGGCGGGCGGCTACTACTCGCACATCGACCCGATCCTGCTCAGCCCCCACCACGCCTCGCTCGGCCCCAACCAGGGCCGCAAGAACTGGAACTCGGTCGGCGACCACGCGCCCGCGTACCTGATCAACCTGTACCTGGCGACCGGCGAGCAGAAGTACGCCGACATGCTGGAGTACACCTTCGACACGATCGTCGAGCGCTTCCCCGACCTCAAGAACAGCCCGTTCGTGCAGGAACGTTTCCACACGGACTGGTCGCACGACACCACCCACGGCTGGCAGCAGAACCGCGCGGTCGTCGGACACAACCTGAAGATCGCCTGGAACCTCATCCGGATGAACGCGCTGCGGCAGAAGGACGCCTATCTGGAGACCGCCGTCTCGCTGGGCGAGACCATGCCCGAGGTCGGCAGCGACCGCCAGCGCGGCGGCTGGTACGACGTGGTGGAACGCGTCAAGGTCGAGGGCGAGGACAGGTTCCGCTTCGCCTGGCACGACCGCAAGGCCTGGTGGCAGCAGGAGCAGGCGATCCTCGCCTATCTCATCCTGCACGGCGTCACCGGGCGCGCGGACTTCCGCACCGAGGCGCGCGACGCCCAGTCGTTCTACAACGCGTTCTTCCTCGACCACGACGAGGGCGCCGTCTACTTCAACACCATGGCCAGCGGCCTGCCGTACCTGCTCGGCGTCGAGCGCCTCAAGGGCAGCCACTCGATGTCGATGTACCACTCGGCCGAGCTGTGCTACCTCGCGGCCGTCTACAACAACCTGCTGATCAACGGCAAGGCGATGGACTTCTGGTTCAAGCCCGACCCCGCCCTGATCGAGGACCGCGTGCTGCGCGTATCGCCGGACCTGCTGCCCGCGGGCGCCGTGCGCATCGCGGCCGTGGAGATCGACGGCGAGGAGCACACCGACTTCAACGCCCAGGCCCTGACCGTCCGGCTGCCCGAGACCTCGGGCCGCATCAAGGTCAAGGTCCGCCTCGAACCCAACGCCCGCAAGGAGGTGACGGGATGACCGTCAAGGTCAGCTCGCAGGTGCTCGCAGGCGTCACCGTCGTCGCCCTCGAAGGCGAGATCAACTCCACCACGTCCGGGGGACTCCAGTCCCAGCTCCTTCCGTTCATCGGCCACGGCTCCACGGTCCTCATCGACCTCACCGGCATCTCGTACGTCTCCAGCGCCGGCCTGCGCACCCTGCTGATCGTGCACCGGCACGCCCAGCAGCTGGACGCCGGGATCACCCTCGTCGGCCTCTCCGAAGAAGTCTCGTTCGTCATGTCCGCCACCGGCTTCCTGGACTTCTTCAGGATCGCCGACGACCTGGACACCGAGCTGGAACGCGCGGGCCGATGACCACCCCCGACATGCGCGAGCGTATCGACGGCTTCCCGACGCACCGGATCGGTCCGTACCGGGTAAGGGCGGGCCGGCCCTTCCCCTACGGCGCCACTCCGGTGCCCGGCGGCGTCAACTTCTCGGTCTACTCCGACGGCGCGACCACGATGAGCCTGGTGCTCTTCGAACGGGGCGCTGCGCAGCCCGCCGCCGAGCTGGAATTCCCGCCGGAGTTCTGCATCGGCAGCGTGTACGCCATGACGGTCTTCGGGCTCGACCTGGAGAACCTGGAGTACGGCTTCCGCGCCGACGGCCCCTTCGACCCCGCACGCGGTGACCGCTTCGACGCGGGCAAGGTGCTCAGCGACCCCTACGCGCGCCTGATCTCGGGGCGCGAGGTGTGGGGCAGGGAGCCGGACTGGGACAACGTCTACCACTACCGCTCGCAGGTCGTGCACGACGACTTCGACTGGGGCGGCGACCAGCCGCTGCGCATCCCCACCGAAGACCTCGTGATCTACGAGACCCATGTGCGCGGCTTCACCCGGCACGCGTCCTCGCGCGTGTCGGCGCCGGGCACCTACGCCGGACTGCGCGAGAAGATCCCCTACCTCCAGGAGCTCGGGGTCAACTGCATCGAACTGCTCCCGGTGTTCGAGTTCGACGAGCTGGACAACCCGCGCACCGACCCGGTCAGCGGCGAGCGCCTGTACAACTACTGGGGCTACAACACCGTCTCGTTCTTCGCGCCCAAGGCCGGCTACGCGGCGACAGGACCGTTCGGCATGCAGGCCGACGAGTTCAAGACCCTGGTCAAGGAGCTGCACAAGGCCGGCATCGAAGTCGTCCTCGACGTCGTCTTCAACCACACCGCCGAAGGCAACGAGCAGGGCCCCACCATCTCCTTCCGCGGCCTGGACAACGCCACGTACTACATGCTCACGCCGCGCGGCGAGTACTACAACTTCAGCGGCACCGGAAACACCGTCAACTGCAACCACCCCGTCGTACGGGACTTCGTGCTCTCCTGCCTGCGCCACTGGGTCGCCGAGTACCACATCGACGGATTCCGCTTCGACCTCGCCGCCATCCTCGACCGGGCACCGGACGGCACCCCGCTGCCCAACCCGCCGCTGCTCGAACAGCTGGCGTACGACCCGATCCTGCGCCACACGAAGCTGATCGCCGAGGCGTGGGACGCGGCCGGGCTCTACCAGGTGGGCAACTTCCCCAACTACGGCCGCTGGTCGGAGTGGAACGGCAAGTACCGCGACACCGTACGCCGCTTCGTCAAGGGCGAGCCGGGCCTGGTCGGCGAGCTCGCGACCCGGATGGCGGGCTCGCCCGACCTCTACCAGGGCCGCACCTCGTCCGCCTCGGTCAACTTCATCACGGCGCACGACGGATTCACCCTGGCCGACCTCGTCTCGTACAACGACAAGCACAACGACGCCAACGGCGAGAACAACAACGACGGCGCCAACGACAACAACAGCTGGAACTGCGGAGAAGAAGGACCCAGCGCCTCCTCGCACGTCAGGGAGCTGCGGCTGCGGCAGATGAAGAACCTCCTGACCATCCTGCTCACCAGCCAGGGCATTCCGATGATCCTGGCCGGCGACGAGGTCGGCCGCACCCAGCTCGGCAACAACAACACCTACTGCCAGGACAACGACCTGTCCTGGTTCGACTGGGGCCTGGTCGACGTCAACGACGAACTCCTCGGCTTCGTCAGGTCGATGATCGCCTTCCGGCACGCCCACCCCGTGCTGCGCACCAGCGACCACCCCACCGGCACCGACCGGGTCGGCAGCGGCTACCCCGACGTGAGCTGGCACGGCGTGCGCGCCTGGGCGCCGGACTGGGCCGACCACTGCCGGGTGCTCGCCATGATGCGGTGCGGCAAGCACGCCAAGTCCGGCAGCGTCGCCGACGACCACGTGTACGTCGCCGTGAACGCGCACTGGGAGGCGCACGACCTGGAGCTGCCCGCACTGCCCGACGGACAGCGCTGGCACCTCTTCGCCGACACCGGCACCACCGTCCACCCCGTCGGCGCCGAGCCGCAGCTCCAGCACCCCTGGCGCTACCACCTGGGCGCCCACTCCGCGGTCGTCCTGGTGGGCCGGGAGGCCGGCCAGGACCACCATCTGACGCAGAAGGAGAACCACCGTGGCTTTTGACGTGCGGCTCAGGATCAACGACAAGGTCGCCACCATCGAGCTCAAGGGCGAGCTCGACGCCTCCACGGCGGGCGAGTTCCACGAGACCGTCGGCAAGGCCGCGGGCGCCGGCGCCGTCGAACTGGTCATCCGCGCCGAGCAGCTCGGCTACCTCTCCAGCGCGGGCCTGCGCTCCCTGGTCTTCGCCCGCCAGAAGATGGGCGACGGGGTGCGCATCGCTGTCGTCGGCGCCTCCGAGCCGGTGGCGAGGACCATCCGGCTCGCCGGCTTCGACCACAGCATTGATCTCGTCGACGCCTGAAGGGACGAGCCGAGATGACGTTCGACTTCAGGACCGCAGAGGCTCCGGGGACCGCGGAGGCGGGAAAGGCGGCGGGCGTCGCTCAGGCGCCCGGGTGCGGCAGGGCGAACGCACTCCGCATCCCCGCATCGGTCGAATCCCTCGAACCGGTGTCCGACTTCGTGCTCGGTCTCGGCAACCGGGCCCGCCTGCGGGAGAGCTCGCTCTACCGGCTGCGCCTCGCCGCCGACGAGCTGGCGACCAACATCGTCATGCACGGCTACCGCGGTGAGCCCGGCGAGATCACGGTGGACGGCGGGATCGATCCCGGCGAGGTCTGGGTCCGCTTCCAGGACGACGCCCCGGCGTTCGACCCGAGGCAGGGCATGCGGGCACCGGCGCTCGACGTGCCCCTGGAGGAGCGGCCCATCGGCGGCCTCGGCGTCTTTCTGGCCTTCACAGCGGTGGACACCTTTGAGTACGAGCTCGTCGCGGGGCGCAATGTGAGCACCCTCGTGATGCGCCGGCCGACAGCGGACTAGACGAGGCGGAGATGGCGCAGACGAAGGTGCTGATACTGGACGAGCGGCGCAACGTGCCCTCAGGCCTGGCCAAGGCGCTGGACGCCGTGGGAGCCGAGACGCACACCTGCACCCCCGGCGACGTACTGGCGGCGTCGCCGGGGCGGATGCCCGCGGTGACCGCGCTGCTCGCACACGCCACACTGTCGCCGCACACGGTCAGATCGGTGGCCCGGCGCCTCGCGGACGAAGGCCAGCAGCCGACCGTGGTGGCCTACGCCGACCGCGACCTGCACCTCCTGGACGGCCATGTGCGCGCGGGCTCCGACTACCTGATCCCGCCGTTCCACCCCGTCCTGGTCGAGGCACGGCTGCGCGACTGCCACCAGCACGCGGAACACAACCGCAACTTGGAGGAGGTCGCCGCGCACGCCGAACTGCTCAGCTATGAGCGGGAGTTGGAAATAGGCAGGGAGATCCAGCTCGGCTTTCTGCCGGACTCGCTGCCCAGCCCCGACGACTGGCACATCCGGGTGCGCTTCCGGCCCGCGCGTACCGTCGCCGGGGACTTCTACGACGTCTTCGAACTGGTCAACCGCAGACGCCTCGCCCTCGTGGTGGCCGACGTGTGCGACAAGGGAGTCGGCGCCGCCCTGTTCATGGCGCTCATCCGGTCGCTCCTTCGCCACACGGCCGAGCAGAGCGGCCTGCAGAACCTCATCGCGGCGGACCTCATGGGCGAGGAGCCCGGCTGGGCCGAACACACCAGGGCCATCCCGGTCGTGGGCGCGACACCCCTGCTCAACGCGGTCGTGGGCACCAACAGCTATCTGACCCGCAACCACATCAAGCAGGGCTACTTCGCCACCATGTTCTTCGGCGTCCTCGACCCCGTCACCGGCAACCTCGTCTACATCAACGGCGGCCACAACCCGCCCGTCCTGGTCAGCGGGAGCGGCGCCGCACCCGTGCTGCTCCAGCCGACGGGACCGGCCGTGGGCGTCATGCCCGACTGCACCTTCTCCCTGGGATACGCGCAGATCAGCCCCGGAGACACCCTCTTCATCTACACCGACGGGGTCACCGAGGCCCGCTCGGAGACGGGCCGGTTCTTCGGCGAGGACCTGCTCCTGGAGCAACTGACGGACGCCGCGGGGCGGGGGGAGGAGCTCCTGGACCACATGGACGGCGCGCTCAGCGAGTTCGTCGGCCAGGCCGAACAGTCCGACGACATCACGATGATGGCCGTGCACTGGCGGGCGCCGGCCACGACCGCCGACTGACCGGAGCCGCCCGCCGGCCGACGCGCGAACGAGCAACAACTGTCAGGTGGAGAACATGTCGCAGATCATCACGGTGCACTCCTATCGAGGGGGCACCGGCAAGTCCAGCACGGCCGCCAATCTCGGGTTGCTGCTCGCCGCCTCGGGTCTGCGGGTCGCGTTGGTGGACACGGACATCCAGACGCCCGCTCTGGACGTGATGTTCGGCGATGCGACGGCCCCGGCCCGGCGCTCGCTCACCGACTACCTCATCGGCCGCTGCGAGATCGAGGAGGCGGCCTACGCCGTCGACCGCACCGGCGGGCACGAAGGACTCTTCCTGGTCCCGGCCAGGAGCCAGGCCACCGGCGTCAACGAGATCATGGGCCGCGGCTACGACGTGGGCCTGCTGAGGGAGGGCTTCGACCGGCTCATCGACACGCTCGCGCTCGACGTGCTGCTGCTCGACACCCACGCCGGGTTCAACAACGAGACCGTCACCGCCATGGCCAGCTCGGACGGCCTGGTCGTGGTGACCCGCGCCGACCGGCTCGACCTCGCCGGCGCCAAGGAGACGATGGCGCTTGCCGGGCGCCTGGGCCTGGGCAGCATGAGCATCGCCGTGAACATGGCCCCCGACGGCACCATGGCCGACCGGCTGCGCGGCGAGGTCGAGACGGCCTACGACACCCGCATCACCACCGTGCTGCCCTACGCGCCCGAGATGGCCTCACTCGCGGGTGAGCAGCTGTTCTCCACGGCGTACCCGCACCACCCCCTGGTGTCGGGATACCGCCGGATCATCTCGGAGGTCAGCAACGGAACCACCGCGATCCGGCGCTGACCGCGCCCGCAGGCCGACGCGACCCGCTCGCACCGCCGAACACCCCTGTCCAGCGACCGCACCCCGGTGCGAGGAGGCACGAGCACTATGGAGGGCAAGCCCATGCAGCGCGACACGACGCGCCCGACTGCCGGAGCCGCACCGCCGCCCGGCGGGCCGACGGGCACAAGGCGGCGGCCCTGTGTGGGCCGGATCCCCGTCGTCGACGTGCTGCCCTGTGTGGACGGCGGCCTGACCCCCGCCCGTGCCGTACCCGACGAGGTCTTCGAGGTCTCCGCCACGGTCTTCAGGGAGGGACACGACGCGGTCGGCGCCGGCGTCGTGCTCACCGACCCCGACGGCACCGCGCAGGTCTTCACCCCCATGCGCCTGGTGGCCCCCGGCACCGACCGCTACACCGCGTGGATCAGCGCGGGATGCGAGGGCGACTGGACCTACCGCGTGGAGGCCTGGACCGACCCCTGCGCCACCTGGCGGCACAACGCCGACATCAAGGTGCCCGCCGGAATCGACACCGAACTGGTCCTGGAAGAAGGGGCGTTGCTCCTCGAAGAGGTCGCCGGACGGGTCCCCGCCGACGCGGCGGCGCAGCTGACCGACGCGGCCGCGCGCCTGCGGGACGGGCGCCTGGACCCCGAGGAACGGCTCGCCGCCGTCGACGCCCCCGAAGTGAGCGCCCTGCTGACCGCCCACCCGATACGGCGGCTGCTCACCCGCTCGTCCGAACTGCCCCTGCGGGTCGACCGCCAACGCGCCCTGTACGGCGCCTGGTACGAGTTCTTCCCCCGCTCCGAGGGCGCCGTCATGCCCGCCGTGCGGGACGGCGTGCCCGAGCCCGCCAGGCCGGGCACCCTGCGCACCGCGGCCAAGCGCCTGGAGGCCGTCGCGGACATGGGCTTCGACGTGGTCTACCTGCCGCCGGTCCACCCCATCGGCAGCACCCACCGCAAGGGCGCGGGCAACACCCTGGAAGCGGGCCCGCACGATCCCGGCTCGCCCTGGGCGATCGGCTCCGCCGACGGCGGACACGACGCGATCCACCCCGAGCTCGGCACCCTCGACGACTTCGACCACTTCGTGGCGCGCGCCGGTGAACTGGGACTCGAAGTGGCGCTCGACTTCGCCCTCCAGTGCTCCCCGGACCACCCCTGGGTCACCGAACACCCCCAGTGGTTCAAGCACCGCGCCGACGGCTCGATCGCGTACGCCGAGAACCCGCCGAAGAAGTACCAGGACATCTACCCGATCGACTTCGACACCGACCCCGACGGACTGCACGCCGAATGCCTGCGCGTGCTGCGGCACTGGATGGACCACGGGGTGCGGATCTTCCGCGTCGACAACCCGCACACCAAGCCCGTCGCCTTCTGGGACCGCCTGATCGACGCCGTCCACGAGAGCGACCCCGACGTGCTCTTCCTCGCCGAGGCGTTCACCCGCCCCGCCATGCTCCACGCCCTGGCCCGCGCGGGCTTCCACCAGTCGTACACGTACTTCACCTGGCGCAACTCCAAGGAGGAGGTCGAGTCCTACCTCTCCGAGCTGGCCGGACTCGACGGCGAGGAGAGCTCCGCCTATCTGCGGCCCAACCTCTTCGTGAACACCCCCGACATCCTCAACGCCTACCTCCAGTACGGCGGCCGTGCGGCCTTCGCGGCCCGCGCGGTGCTCGCCGCCATGGCCGGGCCGACCTGGGGCGTCTACGCCGGATACGAGCTGTACGAGAACGTGCCCACGGGACCCGGCAGCGAGGAGTACCTGGACTCCGAGAAGTTCCAGCTGCGCCCGCGCGACTGGGCGGCTGCCGAGGCCGCGGGCGACTCCCTGGCCCCCCTGATCCGCTCCCTCAATGACATCAGGCGCGCCCACCCCGCCCTGCACCAGCTGCGCAACCTGCGCTTCCACCGCACCGACAACGACGCGGTGCTCTGCTTCTCCAAGCGGGCCGCCGGCGGCGACTGGGTCCTTGTCGTGCTCAACCTCGACCCGCACGAAGCACGCGAGGCGACGATCACCCTCGACCTGCCGGCGCTGGGCCTGGAGCGCTCCGAGACCTTCCAGGTGCACGACGCCCTGTCGGGCGCGAGCTACCGCTGGGGCCGCGACAACTACGTACGCCTCGATCCGCGGCACCAAGTGGCCCACATACTCACGGACGGGACCCCGCAGTCGTGACCACCGCACAGCACCCAGCGGCCCTGGCCGCCACCCACCTCAAGCGGCTCACCACCGGCGACGTCAGCGATCCGCACGCCCTGCTCGGACCGCACCCGGGCGCGGCGGGCGTGAGCGTGCGGGTGCTGCGCCCGCTGGCCGACGCGGTGTCCCTGACCACCCCGTCCGGCGAGCCGCTGCTCGACCTCGACCACGTGGGCGAGGGCGTGTTCGCGGGCCGCCTGCCGGGCACGGTCGTCCCCGACTACCGGGTGCGCGTCCGCTACGGCACGGACGTCCACGACTACGACGACCCCTACCGCTTCCTGCCCACCCTCGGCGAACTCGACCTGCACCTGATCCGCGAGGGCCGGCACGAGCAGCTGTGGCGGGTGCTCGGGGCGCGGGTGTGCGAGCACCAGTCCGGCTGGGGCACGGTCGCGGGCACGGCGTTCGCCGTGTGGGCCCCCAACGCCCGCGCCGTGCGGGTGGTCGGCGACTTCAACCACTGGGACGGCCGGGCGCACGCCATGCGCTCGCTCGGCGTCAGCGGGGTGTGGGAGCTGTTCGTGCCGGGCGTCGGCGAGGGCTGCCGGTACAAGTACGAGATCCTCACCCCGGACGGCCGCTGGATCAAGAAGGCGGACCCCCTCGCCGCCTCCGCCGAGGCGGCGCCCGGCACCGCCTCGGTCGTCTTCCGCTCCCGGCACCGCTGGAGCGACGACGCCTGGATGGCCCGGCGCGGCGAACGCACCGTGGACCGCAGCGCGATGAGCGTCTACGAAGTCCACCTGGCCTCCTGGCGCCCCGGCCTCGGCTACCGAGAGCTCGCGGTCGAACTGCCCGCCTACGTGAAGGCGCTGGGCTTCACGCACGTCGAGTTCATGCCGGTGGCCGAGCACCCCTTCGGCGGCTCCTGGGGCTACCAGGTCTCCTCGTACTACGCCCCGGCGGCCCGTCTGGGCGGCCCCGACGACTTCCGGGCCCTGGTCGACGCGCTGCACCGGGCGGGCATCGGCGTCATCGTGGACTGGGTGCCCGCGCACTTCCCCAAGGACGACTGGGCCCTGGCCCGCTTCGACGGGACCGCGCTGTACGAACACCCCGACCCGCGCCGCGGCGAACACCCCGACTGGGGGACCCTCGTCTTCGACTACGGGCGCAACGAAGTGCGCAACTTCCTGGTCGCCAACGCCGTGTACTGGTGCGAGGAGTTCCACGTCGACGGCCTGCGCGTCGACGCCGTCGCCTCCATGCTCTACCTCGACTACTCGCGCGCCGAGGGCGAATGGCTGCCCAACGTGTACGGCGGCCGGGAGAACCTGGAGGCCGTGGAGTTCCTCCAGGAGATGAACGCCACCGTGCCCCGGCGCTGCCCGGGCGTCCTGACCATCGCCGAGGAGTCCACCGCCTGGGACGGCGTGACCCGGCGCACCGACCACGCGGGCCTCGGCTTCGCCCTGAAATGGAACATGGGCTGGATGCACGACTCCCTGTCGTACATGGCGCAGGACCCCGTGCACCGGCAGCACCACCACCACGCCATGACCTTCCCGATGGTGTACGCCTACGCGGAGAACTACGCGCTGCCCATCAGCCACGACGAAGTGGTGCACGGCAAGGGCTCGCTGCTCACCAAGATGCCAGGCGACCGCTGGCAGCAGCTGGCCAACCTGCGCGCCTACCTCGCCTTCATGTGGGCCTTCCCCGGCAAGCAACTCCTCTTCATGGGGCAGGAGTTCGCCCAGGACACCGAGTGGTCCCACGAGGCGGGCCCCGACTGGTCCATGCTCCGGCACGGCGCGCACACCGGGGTGCGCGACCTGGTGCGCGACCTCAACCGCAGCTACCTCGCCGACCCGGCGCTGTGGAGCCAGGACACCCGCCCGGAGGGCTTTCGCTGGATCGACGCGGACGCAGCCGAGGACAACGTCTACTCCTTCGTGCGGTACGGCGAGGACGGCGAGGCACTGGTGTGCGTCTTCCACTTCCAGCCCGCCGTCCGGCACGGCTTCCGCCTCGCGCTGCCCGAGGAGGGCGCCTGGACGGAGGTGCTCAACACGGACGCCACGCAGTACGGGGGCTCCGGGGTCACCAACCCCAGGCGTATCCACGCCGCTCCCGAGCCCCGGCAGGGATGGCCGGCGAGCGCGACGGTCGTCCTGCCGCCCCTCGGCGCCGTGTGGTTCCGCAAGCAATGACGCAGACCGAAGGAGAGACATCATGCCTGCACCCCGCCTGAGGACCACCCCGTTGCCCGGCATCGGGGTGCAGTACGAACTGACCACCCGGCGCCACGACACCCTGTCGGTGATCGCCCACCGCGACCGCAACCGCACCCTGAACGTCCACCACGACGACGACCCCGACTCGGCGGGCCTCTCCCTGGTGCTCACCGGCGCGGAGGCCCTCTCCCTCGCCGACGCCCTGCTGCCCAGCCACAACAACCCGAACCTGCTGCACACCAGCGACTTCGGCCTGATCGCCGAACAGGTCACCATCACCGGCGGCTCGTACTGGAACGGACGCACCCTGGGCGAGACACGGATGCGCACCGACACCGGGGCCTCGATCGTGGCCGTCATGCGCCGGTCCCACGCGATCCCCTCGCCCAGCCCCGACTTCCGGCTGCACGGGGGCGACATCATCATCGTCATCGGCACCCGGGAAGGCGTGGACGGCGCCCACGAGATCCTCGAGCGGGGCTGATCGCGTGCACTCCGCAGTCTTCCTGATCGAGTTCGGCGCGGTGGTCCTCGCCCTCGGTCTGCTCGGCCGCTTCGCCGTGCGCCTGAAGTTCTCGCCGATCCCCCTCTACCTCCTCGCGGGGCTCCTGTTCGGCGCGGGCGGCGTCGTCCCGCTCGGTGGCAGCGAGGAGTTCATCGAGGTCGGCGCCGAGATCGGCGTCGTCCTGCTGCTCTTGATGCTCGGCCTGGAGTACACCGCGGGCGACCTCGTGGGCCACCTCAAGACCCATGCCCCCGCGGGAGGCGTCGACTTCCTGCTCAACGCGCTGCCCGGCGCCGCGGCGGCCCTGCTGCTGGGCTGGGGCCCGGTGGCCGCCGTGGTCCTCGCGGGCGTCACCTGGGTCTCGTCCTCCGGGGTCATCGCCAAGGTGCTCGGCGATCTGGGCCGGCTCGGCAACCGGGAGAGCCCGGTCATCCTCAGCATCCTCGTGCTCGAAGACCTCGCGATGGCGCTGTACCTGCCCATCCTGACCGCGCTGCTCGCCGGCACGGGCCTGCTCGCGGGCGGTCTGACGCTGGGCATCGCGCTCGCCGCGGTCGGCACCGTCCTGCTCGTCGCCGTGCGCTACGGTCGGGTCATCTCGCGCTTCATCTCCAGCGACGACCCGGAGAAGCTGCTGCTCGTCGTCCTCGGCATGACGCTCCTGGTGGCCGGTGTCGCCCAGCAGCTCCAGGTCTCGGCGGCCGTGGGGGCGTTCCTCGTGGGCATCGCCCTGTCCGGGGAGGTGGCCGAGAACACCCACCATCTGCTGATGCCGCTGCGGGACCTGTTCGCGGCGGTGTTCTTCGTGTTCTTCGGCCTGAGCACCGATCCCACCACCATCCCCTCGATGCTGCTGCCCGCCCTCGCCCTGGCCGCGCTCTCCATCCTGACGAAGGTCGCCACCGGGTACTGGGCCGCGAAACGCGCCGGGATCGCCGAGCGCGGCCGGTGGCGGGCGGGCGGCGCCCTGGTCGCGCGGGGCGAGTTCTCCATCGTCATCGCCGGGCTCGCGGTCTCCTCCGGGACGGTCGCGCCCTCCCTCGGACCGCTGGCCACCGCGTACGTGCTGCTCCTGGTCATCATGGGCCCGCTCGCCGCCCGCTTCACCGAGCCGATCGCGCAGCGCGTCATCCTGTGGCGCGGCAAGGAGTACCCCGGCGCGGGAACCCCCGCCAAGCCGGTGCCGGACCCCGTGCCGGAGCGGACGGCCGCGGCCCCCGAGTGACGCCGGCGGCGGGGGCCCGGCCCGCGACGGGACGAAACGGAAGCTTCGCCACCATACGGAATCACGTCAGTCACCTACGAAAGTCGCTGCCTTCACATAGGTAATTTCAGCCCCGAGGCCCGACCGTCACATCACGGTTCACCTGTGCTTTTGCGATCCGCAGGCGATTTCGAGCCCTCGTCGGGCACCCCAACTCCCGCTCAGATCCAGCCATATGGTCCTCAACGCCCGCCGGGGCACACCCGGCGTTTCCGCAGTTCGAAACGAGGACCCCATGCATCTGACGCATGCCCGCCGACGGCTCACCGCCTGCGCTCTCGCGCTGGCCTTCGCACTCGCCGCGGGACTCACCGCGCCGGCCACCGACGCCAGCGCGGACGCAGCGGCCCCCGGTGCCGCCGAAGCCGTCACCGTCAGCCGCGCCGTCGCCCTGCCCGGCAACCAGGCCTACCCGGAAGGCATGGCCACCGACCCGAAGAACGGTGACCTCTACATCACCTCGTTCGCCACCGGAGCGGTCTACCGCGCCCCCTCCGGCCAGACCCAGGCCACCGAGTTCCTGCCCGCGGGCACCGACGGCCGCACCCAGGCCATGGGCACCGAGGTCGACAAGCACGGCCGGGTGTGGGTCAACGACGCGGACGGAGTGACCCTGTACAGCACGGCGGACGGCAAGCGCCTGGCCCGCTTCGTCAGCCCCACGCCCGGCAAGTCCGTGCTCAACGACGTCGACCTGACGCCGGACGGCACCGCCTACGTCACCGACTCGCTGCGCCAGCTCGTCTACCGGCTGCCCGCCGCCACCATCGAGAAGACCGTCACCGCGCGCGGCACCGACACCCTGTCCACCGGGTTCGACCTGAACGGCGTCGTGGCCCCCCACCCCGACGGGGCCATCACCCTCAACGGCATCGAGTCCGACGCAACGGGCAAGTACCTGCTGACCGTCGACATGGCCTCCGGCGACCTGTTCCGCCTCGAACCCGCCACCGGCGGCATCCGCAAGCTGACGGTGACCGGCGGCAAGCTCGTCTCGGCCGACGGGCTGCTCTGGGAGAAGAACCAGCTGTGGGTCGTCCAGTTCGACTCGGACAGCATCAACCGGCTCACCGTCTCCTCGGACGTCACGTCGGCGTCCGTCGTGGCTCACGCCACCGATCCGGCCCTCCAGCACCCGACGACGCTCATACGCAAGAGCGGGTCGCTGCACGTGATCCGCTCCCAGTTCGGCTCGGCCACCCTCGACCTGCCGTTCTCGGTGGCCAAGGTGAGCGGCATCTGAACGACGAAGCCCGTTGCCGCGACGCCATGGTGCGTCACGGCAACGGGCTTCGTCCCGTGTCCGGTTGCCGCTCAGTTCCTGCCGCTCAGTTGCTGCTGCTCAGCTGGGCATACCGGCCCGACGCGACGGTGGTCTTGTCGATGGCGGCCAGGAAGTCCTGGGTCTGCGAGGCGCCGAAGAAGCCCTGCATGGTGGCGTCGGCGTCCTGGACGGTGGCCCAGTGCACGATCACCAGATACTCGCCGTCGTCGCTGCGGGTCACCTCCCGCGAGACGAAACCGGGCTGCTTGGCCATGTAGTCGTTCTCGACCGACCGGTCGAGGTCGGCGAACGCGGCGGCGTCGAAACCGGGAGTGAGCTTGAAACGGACGGTCTCCACAGTGGTGGTCACGGCGGGTACTCCTTCAGAGGTCGGGTGATGTTGATGGGGGCGGTTCAGCGGAAAGCGCTCGCGTGCTGCTGCGCCCACTGCTCGAAGGTGCGGGGCTCGCGGCCGAGCAACTCCCGTACGGTCGGCCGTACCCGGGAGTCGTCGAGGGTGCCGTCCGCGTAGTAGCGGAAGAAGGCCTCGATGTAGGGCGCGGGAACGCCCTGCCCGACCATCTCGCTGCGGGCCTCCTCGTCGGACTGGCCCTCGAAGCGCAGCTTGCGGCCGAGCACCTCGCCCAGGACGCGCACCCGGTCCGCCGGCAGCAGGGGCTCTGGGCCGCTGAGGGCGTGGGCCAGGCCATGGTGGGCGTCGTCGAGCAGGACCCTGGCGGCGACGGCGCCGATGTCCGCCGGGTCGATCATGGCGACGGCGACATCCGGGAACGCCGCACGCACGGTGTCGCCCGCGGCCAGCTGCTCCGTCCACTGGAAGGTGTTCGACATGAAGCCGCTGGGCCGCAGGATCGTCCACGGGATGCCGGAGGCGCGTACGGCCTCCTCGGAGCCAATCATCATGGCCGAGATCGCGTTGTCGAGGTCGCCGTCGGGCGCGGCGATGCTGGAGAGCAGCACCACATGGCCGACCCCCGCCTGACGCATCTCGGCGAGCAGCCCCGGCATGTCCGGGTAGCCCGGCAGCAGGAACACGCCGTCCACCCCGTCGAGCGCGGGGCGCAGCGAATCCGGCCGGTTCAGATCGCCCCCGACGGCCTCGACCGTCGGCGGCAGGTCGGCCTTGGCGGGATCACGCACCAGGGCCCGGGGCGGAGTGTCCGCCGCGGGCAGCAGATGGGCGAGGACCTCGCCGCCCACGTGCCCGGTGGCGCCGGTGACCAGGATCATCGGGCTTCCTCATTTCTCTGGTTGGGGGTCGGGCCCTTGTGGGGGCAGGTCAGCGCAGGTCGAGGACCAGACGGCCGCGCACATGGCCCTGCTCGCCGATCTCGTGCGCGCGGGCGACCTCGGTGAGGGGCAGCACCTCCTGCACGTACGGCTTCAGCGTGCCGTCGGCCAGCAGGGGTGCGGCCTGCTCCAGGACGGCCCGGTCCGGGTGCACATAGGTGAAACCGGCGCGCACCGCGCGGGCGTCGGCGGCCGACCGGTGACCGTCGGCCTCTCCCTTGAGGGTGACGACGATCCCGCCGGGGCGCACCACGTCGAGCAGCCGCAGGAAGTCGGCGCCGCCCCGCGGGTCCACCGCGATGTCGACGTCCTTGGCGGCGCGGCCCACCGCGTCGTGCTCGACCACGTCGTGCGCGCCGAGGGAGCGCACGAAGCCGTGGTTCGCGGCGGACGCGGTGCCGATGACCTCGGCTCCGGCCGCCGCGGCCAGCTGGACGGCGATGTGTCCGACGCCGCCCGACGCGCCCTGCACGAGCACACGGTGTCCGCTCTCCAGGCCGCCGTGCTCGTACAGCGACTGCCAGGCGGTGAGCACGACCATCGGCGCCGACGCGGCGACGACGTCGTCGACTCCGGCGGGCTTGAGCGCGAGCTCGTTCTCGTCGGCGACCGCGAACTGCGCGTACCCGCCCGCGAGACCCGGGAAGCGGGGCATGCCGAACACGGCGTCGCCCACCCGCAGCCGTGAGGTGCCGGGCCCGAGCGCGGTGACGGTTCCCGAGATGTCCCAGCCGAGGACGGCGGGGAAGACGGGCACGCCCACCCCCTGGCCCGCCCTGGTGGCCCAGTCGATCGCGTTGACGCCCGCGGCATGGACGCGGACGAGGACTTCCCCTTCGCCCGGTACCGGCACGGGCTGTGGTGCGGTGTGCAGTACGCCGGGTGCGCCGAAGCCGTCGATGACGGCTGCCTGCATGGTGTCCTGGCCGGCCATGCCGTTCGCCTCTCTGTTTTTCTGTCGGACCTTCAGGCGCCGCGCGGGGCGGCAGACCGCCGGGCGCCTCCCGCCGGAGGCGCCCGGCGGGACTCACAGCGACAACTGCAGGTCGTGCTGGGGGGCAAGATCCACGATCTGTCGCTGCTGTTCCGGAGTCAGGGGCAGCGGCGCCTCCCCGGCACGTGCCTCCTGGCCGATCTCCATGAAGAACTTCTCCAGGTAGGCCGGCGTGAACATGAACAGCAGCCGTGCGGTCTGCACGCCGACGTTGCGGAACCGGTGCCGGGTGCCGCGCGGCACGAACACGAAGTCCCCGTCACCGGCGACGAACGTCTTCTCGCCGTTGAGGAACTCGATGGTCCCGTTGAGGATGAAGAACGCCTCGTCGGCCCGGGGGTGGATGTGCGGCGGCGGGCCGCCGCCGGGCGGCACGGTCGCCTCGGCGAGCGTCAGCGACCCGTTGGTGTTCTCGCGCGTCGCCTTGAAGGTGTAGATGGCGTCGCCGAACCAGATGGACTGGCCCTCGCCCGCGGGCTGGTGGATGACGTTGCCCTCCGGGTGGTAGGGCGCCTCGTCGGCCCCGAGGGGCTGGGCTGTGGTGGTCACGGGCATCTCCCGATCGTCGTACGAGCAGGGCTGGTTGGGAACGAACCGTCTGGTGGAGAACGGACCGTCAGAGCCGGAACAGGCCGGGGTCGGCGACCATGACGTCGAGCAGGACGGGGCCTTCCGCGTTCAGGGAGTCCCGGAGCGCGTCCTGGAGGCCCTCGGGCGTCGTGATGCGCTCGCCGCGCACCCCGAAGCCGCGGGCCAGCTGGGCCATGTCGACGCCGCTGAGGTCATAGCCCTTCTCCCAGGACTTCTGGTCCTGGAGGTAGTACTTGAGCGAGAGATAGCCGGAGTTGTCGGGGATCACGAACGTCACCGGCGCGTTCTGCTGGGCCGCCGTCCACAGCGCGTGCAGCGTGTACTGCGCGGAGCCCTCGCCCACGACGACCACGGCGCGCCGGTCGGGCTTGGCGATGGCGTAGCCGACGGCCCCGGCGAACGGGAAGCCGAGCGCACCGCTGGCCGTGGCGAAGTAGCCGTTGTCGGCGCCCAGCGGAATCTGCTCGTGGAAGTCGGCGCGGGCGATCGGCAGCTCCTCGAACAGCACCGCGTCGTCCGGGAGTTCCTTGGACAGCAGGTGGAAGAGGTACGCCTGGGTCAGCGGCGTGGACGGCTCGGGCACCGCCACGGGCTCGCGCACGGGGGCGAGTTCGACCCGCTCGCGCTGCGTGACACGCGGGACGAGGGCCTTGACGACCGCGCCCGGCGGCGCCACGAAGCTGTGGTCGGCGAGCGTCGCCGCGGCGGCCTGCGGGTCGTCCGTCACGTGCAGGAACCGCACCGAGTCCGGCAGCGTCGGCCGCGGGCTGCGGTCGAGGTCGGCCGGCGCGGTGGAGAACAGGTCCCAGGCCGTGAACAGGGTGAACGCGGGTCCGCCGAACACCACGACCACGTCGTGCTGCGCCGAGAGCCGCTCGCTGATCAGCTCGGGGATGGGCGGCAGGACCCCCGCGAACAGCGGGTGGTTCTCGGGGAAGGCGCCGCGGTTCCACACCGGCGCGCCCCAGACCCGGGCGTTGAGCTTCTCGGCGAGTTCGATCAGGGCGCCGCGGGCCCCCTGCGCGTCGACCGGGCCGCCCGCGACGATGCCGGGCCGCTCGGCGCCGTCCAGGGCGGCGGCGATCTCCGCGAGCGCCTCATCGGACGGCGCGACCGCGCTGGTCACCTGCGCGATGCGCACCGGGTTCGGGTCGGCGGGCCTGACCCAGTCGTCCTCGGGGACGGACACGAAGACCGGGCCCTGGGGGGCCTGCTTGGCGATCTGGTACGCCTGGGCGATCATCGCCGGGACGTCCTGCGGGCGCGCGGGCTCACCGGCCCACTTGATGTACGGCTTCGGCAGCTGCGTGGAGTCCTTGGCGACCAGGAACGGCTCGCCGAGCAGCATCTTGCGGGCCTGCTGCCCGCCGAGGATCACCATCGGGGTCTTCGCCGACGCGGCGGTGTAGACGCTGCCCATGGCGTTGGCGAGGCCGGGGCCGCCGTTGATGATGACCAGGGAGGGCTCGCCGGTTGCCTGCGCGTAGCCGTCGGCCATGCCGACGACCGAGGCCTCCTGAAGGCCCATGACGAAGCGGAACTCGTCGTCGGGCCAGGCCTCGAACAGCTTCATCTCGCTGTGGCTGGGATTGCTGAAGATCGTGGTGAGGCCCAGTTGCCGCAGTACATCCAGGGTGGCTTCGCGTACGGTCTGGTGGCCGGTGTCGGTCACGTCGTTACTCCTGACGGGGATTTCTGGGATGCGGGGCGTGTTCCGGGACTCAACTGCTCGCGGACACAGGGGCGTTGTCGCTCGCGGCGGCGGCCGGCGCGGAACCGGCGGCCGGACCCGGTGCGACAGGCGCCTTGAGGAATCGCGTGGCCCATACGGCGGGCAGCGCGATGACGGAGAAGACCAGCGCGGTCAGCGGGACGTCGCCGATGCCGAAGGAGGCAAGCGCCCAGCCGCCGACCGCGGCGCCCGAAGCGACGCCCACGTTCGCGGCGGACGCGCCCAGCGTGGCGCCCAGGTCGGCGCCCTCGCCGGCCAGCGAGATGACGCGCAGCTGGAGCGAGGGGGTGACGCCGAAGCCGACGATGCCCCAGGCCGCGAGGGCGATGCCGACGAGCAGCGGGCTCTCCCGGAAGAAGTACAGGCCGAGCAGGGCCACGATGAGCACGCTGTTGCCGACGAGCAGGGTCCGCGAGGCGTTGATGTCGGCGAAGCGTCCGCCCGCGATGGTGCCGATGGCGCTGAACACACCGAAGATCATCAGGAAGGCGCTGACCGCGGCGCCCTCGATGCCGGTGACGTCCTCCAGGAACGCCGCCAGATAGGTGAAGGCGATGAACTGGGAGCCCATGAGCAGCACTTCGGCCGCCAGCATGGCGAGCACCCGGGGGTGGAAGGCGTGCCTGGCCTGCGAGGCGAGGTCGGTCGATCCGGTGCTCGGCACGGACGGCACCCAGACCATGATCACGACGAGGGCGATGAGCCCCAGGACGACCACACCGGCGAACGTGGCCTGCCAGCCCAGGTTCTGGCCGAGCAGCGTACCGAGCGGCACACCGAGCACCGTCGAGACGGAGATGCCGCCGAAGACCAGGCCGACGGCCTGACCGCGGTGCTCGGGGGCGACCAGGCTGGTGGCGACGGCGGACGCCGCGCCCAGGAACAGGCCGTGCAGCGCGCCGCACAGCACACGGGCGACGACGAGCAGGCCGAAGACACCGGCGAAGACCGCGGCGAGGTTGCCGAGGACGAAGACGACGAGCGCCCCCCACAGCAGGGTGCGGCGCGGCACCTTGATGGTGGCGGCCGTGACGATCGGGCCGCCGATGGAGATGCCGAGCGCGTAGGCGGTGACCAGCAGGCCCGCCGTGCTCAGCGAGACGTCCAGATCGTCGGCGATGAGATTGAGGACGCCGACGATGACCAACTCGGCGGTGCCGATGACGAAGGCGCCCAGGCCGAGGGCGCCCAGGGCGAGCTTGTTGCGGGTCTCGCCGGGCCCCGTTGCGGTGGCGGTACTCATGAGGGCCACTCCTTGTGAGGGGGACGGAAGCGATCAGGCGTACTGGAGGTTGAGCTTGGCTATGCGGCCGTCGCGCACCTGGAACTCGTAGTTGGCCTCGAAACCGCCGGTGCCGCCGGGGGCGAAGCGCACGAGCAGCGTGGTGCCGTTGCTCTGGGGGGTGTTCTTCAGGACGGTGAGCTTGCCGCCGATCACCTCGTCGTCGGCCCAGTCACGTATCTCGTCGTGACCGTTGAACTCCCGCCCCACGTCCGTGAGTTGTGCGTCGGAGTGGAAGGCGTCCACCAGTCCTTCGAGGTCCTCGTCGGCCACGGCGTCGACATAGGCCTGGGCTGCGGGGTCCACTCCGTCGTCCTTCCGGTCCGCGTTCTTGGTGTCCTGGCCGGCCTTCTCGCCGGCCTTCTCACCGGCCTTGTCCGGTGCCGCTGCCTGTGTGGAGCCGGAGGGGCTTTCCGACTGGTCGTCGGAACCCTCCGAGCAGCCGGCGAGGAGCAGGGCGGCGGACAGGGCGAGAGCGGGTATCAGGGGTCGGGTGCTCGGCATGGAGGCTCCTGAGGGCGTCGGTGGGTCAGGCGTAGCGCAGGGTGATCCGGGTGATCAGGTCGTTCTCGACGTCGAACGTGTAGCGGGCCCGGAAGCCGGCCATCAGCCCCTCGGGATCGAAACGGAGGAGCACCGTGGGCCCTTTCGGCCCGTGCGTGGTGCGCAGCACGGTCAGCTCGCCGCCGACGACCTCGTCCCGTGCCCAGTCCCCGATCGCCGCGCGACCGCGGAAGCTGCGTCCCGTGTCGGAGACGGTGGCGTCCGGCGCGAAGACGGTGACCAGGGCGTCGGCGTCCTGTGCGTCGACGGCCTCGACATAGCCGCGCACGGCCGGTTCGAGCGCGGCGAGGGCCGCCGGGTCGTGCGCGGACGGGGTGTCGCGGACGGCTTCCTTGGCGACCGCGCGCACGTAGTCGCTCGTCATGATCGTCACGGTGAGGGCGGCGACGGCGATGGCCACCACGACCGCGGCCGCACGGAGCGCGCTCACCAGTCGATCCTTCTGCGGTTGCGGAAGAAGCCCCCGGTGGGCCCCGAGTCGGGCAGCCGCGCCAGCCAGGCCACGGTGTCCGCGCCCTTCTCGACGCTGGTCGGCGCGCCCCGGCCGCCCATGTCCGTACGGACCCAGCCCGGACAGACCGCGTTGACCTTCACGCTCTGCGGGACCGCGGCGGACACCACCAGGGTCAGCGCGTTGAGCGCGGCCTTGGAGATGCCGTAGGCCGCGGGCGACGGCACGTTCTCGGTGAGGGCGCCGAGCCCCGAAGAGACGTTGACCACCCGGCCGTAGCCGCGCCGCACCATGTCGGGGACGAAGGCCTGGCAGGTGTGGAAGGCCCCCATGAGGTTCACGTCCAGGGCCCGGCGCATCACGTCCTCGTCGAGCGAGAAGTACGAGACGGTCGGATAGACCCCGGCGTTGTTGACCAGGACATCGACCTCGACCCCGGCCTGGTCGAGCCGCTCCGCGCAGCGCTGGACGCTCTTGGCATCGGTGACGTCCAGTTCCTCCGCCCGGATGCGCGGGCTGTTCAGCGTCCGTGCGGCCGCCCGGCCGCGCGCGAGGTCGCGCGAGGCGAGCACGACGTCGAGACCCGCCAGGTCCAGCTGACGACAGGTCTCCAGGCCGATGCCTCGGTTGGCCCCGGTGACAAGGGCGGTGCGGTTGCGTTCCCGGTTCACGTCCTCGGACTCCCCGCGCCGGGTCAGACCTTGTAGCGCTGCTTGACGTCCTCGGCGAAGCCGAGGTAGTCGCGCAGCGGCCAGACGGTCTCGAACTCCAGGTACTCCCGCATGGGGAGCCGGCCGAGCGCGGTGCGGTCGAGCTCCTCGGCGTCCGGCGAGTCGATGATGGCGATCACGCGCTTCTGCGCGGCGACCTTCCAGATGCCCACGCAGAAACCGGAATCCACGGTCTCCTGCGCGTGGGCCGCCTCGTCCTGCTCGAGCTCCCACAGCTCGTCGAGGGTGATGCGTCCCTCGTGCTTCCACTTCATCTGGACGTAGAACAGCATGCTGCAACTCCCTGCCTGTGCAGAGTCGTCGGGGCGTGGATACGGGTCAGCTGGTGGCGCGCGTGCGGATCAGGCCGGTGAGCGCGTGGTCGGCGCCGAACACCTCGACGGCGAGGTCGAGCGGCGTCTTGCCGTCGTGGCCGACCAGGTCGAGCCGGGCGCCGGCCTCGACGAGCGTGCGCGCGCACTCCTCGTAGCCGTGCCACAGGGCGTCGTGCAGCGGGCTGTACCCGTTGGTCGCGCCCTGGAAGTCGAGGTCGATGCCGCTCTGGCGGACCAGGTCGGCGGTGATGCCCGCATGGCCGTTGTAGACGGCCTTGTGCAGCGGCACGGCTCCGAAGGTGGGCTCGACGGCGTTCACGTCGGCGCCCGCGGCGAGCAGCAGCCGCACGATCTCGTCGTGACCGTCGCGGCAGGCCACGAGCAGCGCGGTGTGGCTGTCGTTGAAGCCGCTCAGGTTGGGGGAGCGCTCGTCGACCTCCGCACCGGCCTCGATCAGCTTGCGCACCCGCTCGGTGTCGCCCTCTGCGGTCGCGGCCATCAGCTCCTGGCGGGCCACCGCGCGCTCGTCGGCACCGCGGCGGGCGCCCAAGTGCTCCTCGGCCTTGAGCAGCTTGTCCTTGCCGAACGTGTTGACGTTCAGCTCGTACGCGAAGTGCTGCTCCAGCGAGAAGCCGTAGTGCGTGTAGACCTGGAGCACGGTGCCCTGCGCGAGGAGGTACTCGGCGATGTCCGGGTACTTGTACCAGAGGGCGTCCATCAGGGCGGTGTGCCCGGTCGTGGGCGCCACCGCGTCCACGAAGGCCCCGGCCTCGACGAGCGCCTTCACGACGTCGAGGCTGCCGCCCTGGCAGGCCTTGTGCAGCGCGGTCGCGCCGGCCCTGCTGTCGGCGGTCAGGACGTCGGCGCCGCCCTCGATCAGGACGCGGACGGTGGGGGCGTCCGCCTGGCCCGCGGCGATCATCAGGACGGTGAGGCCGGTGCCGGACTCGCGGTGACTCGCGTCGGCGCCGTCCGCCAGCAGCGCCAAGACGCGTGCGGTGTCCCGGCCGCGTACGGCGGTGATCAGTTCGGCACTCATCAGGCGGCCTCCTGCCCCGACTTGTCGCCCCGCAGGGCCCGGATGATCTGGGACGGATCGGTGTAGGACTTCCAGCGGGCGATCTTGCCGTCGCGGACCGTCAGCCACTGGATGAACTCGATCTCGAACTCGACGCCGGTGCCCCGCACGGTCGACATCTCGTGGATGACCCCGGCGGCCTGGTCGCCGTCGACGACCAGGTTCACCAGCTTCTCGAAGCGCACGTCCACGGCGCCGGTGAAGATCTGCAGGGTTTCCAGAACGGCGTCGCGTCCGCGGTAGCTGCCGATCCACTTCATGTCGTCGTTGTAGCCGGGCACCGGCGTGTAGTTGATCCACTCGACGTCCTCGGCGAGCGTGTCGAGTGCGGTCTCGAAATCGCCCGACGTCAGTGCGTCGAACCACCGCTGGACGACTTTCCTGGTCTCTTCCGTGGTGTTGCTCATGAATGCTCCTAGAAATGGAAGGAATCCCGGGGAAATCCTGATCGAGGCAATCAGGAGCCAGCAAGAAACAGGTGGTCGACTTCCTGAGATTGCCCGGCGTACCGCCGCGATATCGCCGCTGTACCGCCGCTCAGGAATACGCGGGTCTATGCCTGCGCGGCGGCCTCGGCCTGCGCGGCGGCGCGCGCGAAGAGGTGCTGGTTGCCGTCGGCCCACGTGGTCGTCATGACGATGCCGTTGATCCGCCAGCCGCCCGCCGTGCGCTCCAGGTCGATGCGGTAGGTGCCGCCCAGGGTCCACAGCGGGCCGCCGTGGTCGTTGGGCATGCGGTGGGTGGCCTGGAACATGGCGGTCGTCACCGCCGTGTCGCCCTGCACGTCGACCAGGAAGTTGCTGAGCAGGTGCTGGGTGGCGGCGAAGTTGCCGAGCAGCCCGGACCAGGCGGCGACCAGCTCCTTGCCGGTGACGGTGCCCGGCTCGCCGCCGTTGAGGCTGGTGTAGTCGAGCTTGATCTCGTCACTGAACACATCGGCCAGCGAGTCCCACTCACGCTGGTCGATGTACCAGCCCATGCGGGTGCAGGTCTCGATGATGTCCAGGCGATCCACCGCGGAACTCATGGAGTCTCCTTCTCTTTTTCTTGATTCATTGATGTAAGTGCGCCGCACTGATACGGGCGCGCCTCACTGATATAGATGCGCCATCTGCTTGGTCCAGCGGTGATCGCTGAGCAGGGCGGTGCCGATCAGGACACCGAGCAGCACGACTTCGGCCACCGCCGTTCCGTAATGGCCCACGGGAATGGCGGCCACGGCGAGCAGAGCGGCCGTGAAATGGAAACGCTGCGGGCCGATTTTGAGAATTCCGTGGAACCAGGCGATCCCGGCGAGGTAGAGCGCGACACCACAGGCGAGGGCTATGGACGGGGCCAGGGCCAGCGGGTCGTAGGGGTGCACGATCGTCTTCTTGACCGCGGCGGCGATCAGGATCAGGCCGAGCAGCATCGGCACATGGGCGTAGAAGAACGCGGCGAGCGCGAGCCGGGAGCGCTCGGCCGCGGCCTGCCGCTCCAGGGCGAGTTCGGCGCGCCGGGCCTTCTCCGCCTCGTCGAAGTACACCCACCACAGGCAGGCGGGGATGACGAAGATGAGCATGGCCGTGGTCACGACGCCGAAGCCGGCCTGGCCGCCGTTGGTGCCGATGCCGAGCGCGAGGAACGAATCGCCGAGCGCGATGATCATCAGCAGGCCGTGCCGCTCCACGAAGTGACCCGGCTTCAGCTCGAAGCCGGACACCCCGGTGACCATCGGCGCGATGATCTCAAGGACGACGGCCGCCGCCCACAGCGCGTACACGATCCATCCGTCGAGGAATCCCGCCCCGATGATGAGCAGGGCGCCCACGGTGTGGAACGGCGCGATGCGCAGCATGTTGCGGGCCGCTCCCGGACCGCCGAACGCGAAGAGCGCGGCGTGCACGGAGACGATCAGCAGATATCCGATGCCGAACGCGACACCGTCACCGCTGAAGGCGTTGGGCGTGGCAAGACCGATGACCAGGAAGGAGGCCATGCCCAGAAGCAGCAGGACCCGGTGGTGCCTGCGCTGCGGCGGCAGATGGTTGGTCAGCCAGGCGTAGCCGCCGTACATCCACCACAACAGCCAGAAGATGAGCAGTACTTGGACGACTCCGCGCAGCGACATGTCACGGCTGAGCACCCTGGCCAGCTGGGTGAAGTTGAAGACGAACGCGAGGTCGAAGAACAACTCCAGGGTCGTGACCCGGGTTTCGCTCTCGGGGGCGGACTCGTCCTCTGCGGACCCGGCCACGGACCCGACATTCTCCGGGACGACGCCGCTTTCTGCATCGTGCGCGGAAGTCGTGTGAGACATGTCTGGGAACGTAACGGCGGCGCCGGTGGTGCGGTCAACGAGATCAAACAGACAACCAGAGGTTGCGGCGCGGTGGTTCTCGTGCCGGCGGGGATCAGCGGATCAGTGGCGGGTCACCAGGGGATCAGCGGTGGATCAGTGGCGGATCACCGGTGGATCAGCGGTGGCCGCGCAGCACGGAGCGGTACACGGCGTGTGCCCGCTGCGCGGCCACCTCCCAGCCGAACTCCTTCTGGGCCCGCGCGAGCCCCGCCGCCCCCAGCCGGTCCGCGTGGTCCGGGTCGGCCAGGAGCCGGTTCACGGCGGCCGCCAGGTCAGAGGCGAAACGCTGGGGCGCGAGCGGCGTACCGCTGCCGTCCTGCTCCTGCTCGATGGGGACGAGGAGCCCGGTCTCGCCGTCCGACACCACCTCCGGGATGCCGCCTGTCGCCGTGGCCACCACGGCCGTGCCGCACGCCATGGCCTCCAGGTTCACGATGCCCATCGGCTCGTACAGGGAGGGGCAGACGAAGACGGACGCATGGGTGAGCAGCTGGAGCAGCGAGTCCCGGTCGAGCATGCCGTCGATACGGACGACCCCGTCGCGCACCCGGCGCAACTCCTCGACCAGCGCCGCCGTCTCGGCCCCGATCTCCGCCGTGTCGGGCTGACCGCAGCACAGCACGAGCTGCGCGCGCGGATCGAGTTCGAACGCCGCGCGCAGCAGGTGCGCGAGACCCTTCTGCCGGGTGACACGGCCGACGAACAGGACGATGGGGCGATCGGGGTCCACGCCGAACCGCTCAAGGGCCGCCGTGCCGTGATCGGGGTGGTAGATGCGGGTGTCGATGCCGTTGTGCACCACGTGCACGCGCTCCGGGTCCACCTCCGGATAGACGCGCAGGATGTCCTCGCGCATGCCGTGCGACACCGCGATCAGCGCGTCGGCGCTCTCCAGCGCGGAGCGCTCCACCAGGGACGACAGCGCATAGCCGCCGCCCAGCTGCTCGGCCTTCCAGGGGCGCAGCGGTTCGAGGCTGTGCGTGGTGGCGACGTGGGGTGTGCCGTACACGACCTGGGCGAGCCGGCCTGCGGCGTTGGCGTACCAGGTGTGGCTGTGCACCACGTCCGCTCCCTCGCACGCCGCGGCCATCTCGACGTTGGCCCCCAGGGTGCGCAGCGCGGGGTTCCCGTCACCGGGCAGCTCCGGTTCCGCGTAGGCCGTCACGTCCGGGGCCTCGCGGGGCGCGCCGAAGCAGCGCACCCGCAGATCTACCAGTGCGCGCAGTTCGCGGGAGAGTTCCGCGACATGGACGCCGGCACCTCCGTAAATCTCCGGCGGGAATTCTTTGGTCAGCAGGTCGACGCGCATTCGGGACGGCTCAGACGGATCGGCGGGCGACTGAAGATGCATGTCGACTTCCTGAGGTCGGTGGACGTTGACGGGCTCTCTGCACCGGCGACGGCGCCGACCGCCCATGGAATAAGGGCAGTTCGGCGCCGCTCCGACAGTTCCTTTGCACAGGCTACTGAAAGCTCGCGTCCTGCCGCATCGCACCGCACCGCCGACGGAGGCCGCCCCTGCTGCCCGGGCCGATCCGAATTCCTCAGAGCATGATGAGCAGACGCGTCTTCGGCTTCAGCTTCCTGTTCACCGAACGGCTCTGTACGTAGACCTCCAACTTGGGATTGTTACCCGCCTTCACCGACACGGTTCCCTGAATTCCCGTACCGAACAGAAGGCTGCGTGCCGCATCTCCCGTATAAGCGCGGTCGGTTTCCTTCTCGACCACGATGACTTCCTTGTTCGGCTGGACCTGGGCCCGCGCACCCAACTGGTAATAGCACGCGCCGCGCTCGTACGTGACGCCCGGATGCGAATCGACGAAGGGGCGGATCTCGATCTCCTTGTCGACCTTCAGGAGCCGGTACCTGTCGGCCGGTATCGGTTCCAGATTCGCCCGCACCTCGTCGATCGATATGTCCTGGCCGACGGCGAAGAGGTTCTTCGTGCCGCGCACGCCCTGCTCGCGGGCCCGCAGGAAGCTGGTGGCGGCGGCGCGAACGGTGCCTATCGCCTCCTCGACGCCTTCTTGCGAATCCGCGTCCCAGATGGCGATGTTGCCCGCCGGGAAGCCGTAGTTCTGGGCGGTCCGCTTGGCCAGTGAGTTCGGCACGAGGATGGCCGACGTCCAGTGGCCGGGAAGCCCGCCCATCTTCGCCGAGATCCTGTCGAGCCAGGGTCCCAGGATGGTCATGTCGCCGTCGTGCCGCCGGTCGCCGCCGGAGGCGTTCTCCTCGCCGTCTGTCACGACGATCTGGAGGAAGCTGTGCTCTCCGTATTCCTCCCAGATGTGTCCGAGGTCGTCCAGGGACTTCAGCGAGGCTTCGATGAGCGCCGTAGCACCGTTGTTGACCTGATAAAGCCCGCGCATGGACGGAAGGTGCTTCACGTCCATGTCCCAGACCAGATTCTCCACCCTGTGATCGAAGGAATAGAGGCTGATCCGGGTCTCGTGTCCGAGGCTGTCCGACTCGGCCTTCAAGCCCGCCACGAACTCGTCCACGACACGGATGAGTTGATTCTCGTGCGGGCGCATGGAACCCGAACAGTCCACTACCAGAGCGACGTGATTCACCTTGTGCTGAATCCTGTTGGCGGACATGCTTCTGCTCCTTCTCCGAGGGCTTCTCCGAGAGCTTCCCGAGTGATTTCACTCTATGCGGAGGCACTGACAATCCCCCTCGCCGAACGATCACCTCCCCTTCGGCGGTACAGCCCCGGGAGGTGCCGGGCCAGGGCGAGTACGGCGAGCGACGCGACCAGCGCGCACACCCCCGGCCACCCCGCCCGGCCGTAGGCGCGTACGCCCAGCCAGGAACCCGCGCTGCCGCCCAGGTATACGCACGTCATATAGGCGGTGTTGAGCCTGCTGCGGGCTTCGGGGCGCAGGGCGAAGACACGCGCCTGGTTGGCGACCATGCCGGACTGCATGGCGATGTCGAGCAGCAGCGTGCCGAGTACCAAGGCGGTCAGCCCGAGTGCTCCGCCGCACGCGCCCGCGGTGAGGATTGCGGCCGCGACGAGAGTCCCGACCAGGCAGACGAGGTTGACGGGGTCGGGGCCCCTGCGGTCCACCAGGCGTCCGGCGAACGGGGTCCACAGCATGGTCGCCGCACCGACCAGGGCGAGCATCCCCACCGCCCGCGCGTCCAGACCGTAGGCCGGACCGGCGAGGAGGAGCGCCAGACAGGTCCAGACGGCAGAGAACCCGGCGAAGACCGTTGCCTGGTAGAGACAGGAGCGCCGCAGCTCCGGCTCGCGCAGGAGCAGGCGCAGGGGCTCGGCCAGGAGCGCCGGGTACGGCTGGCGCGAGGGCGGTGTCGTGGCCGGCAGCATGCGGGCCAGGACGGCGGCGAGGATCATCACCACGACCGCGGCCACCAGATAGGGGGCGCGCCACCCCAGCCATTCGCCGAGCGTCCCGCCGAAGGTACGGGCCAGCAGCATGCCGCCGATAGACCCGCTCAGGAGGGTGCCCATGACCGCTCCGTGGCGGTCGGCGGCGACGAGTCCGGCCGCCAGCGGGGCGATGATCTGGGCGGCCACGGTGGTGACGCCGACGAGCGCGCCGGCAGCGACGAGCGGCGGCAGGGCCGGAGCACAGCCGGCGGCGAGCAGGCCCGCCCCGGTGAGGGCGAGCAACGTGACGAGGAAGGGGCGGTGGGGGAGCCGGTCGCCGAGCGGCACCAGCAGGAAGATTCCGGCCGTGTAGCCGACCTGGGTGGCGGTCACCACCATGGCTGCGGAATCGGGCGGCAGATGAAAACCGGCGGCGACCAACGGGCTGATCGCCTGCGGGAAGTAGACATTGCCCACGCCGACGGCGCAGGTCAGGGCCAGGAGCAGGACCAATCGGCGGCTCATGCTCAGTTGACCGGCCCGCCTGCGACATAGATGACCTGGCCCGACACGAACCCGGCTCCGGGACTGGCGAGGTACGACGCGGTGTGCGCGATGTCCTCGGGTTCACCGACACGGCCGACCGGGATGGACTGCGCGGCGAGACGCCGGTGCTCCTCGAAGGAGCGGCCCTGTCGCCGGGCCGTCGCCCTGGTCATGTCGCTCACGATGAATCCGGGAGCGATGGCGTTGGCGGTGACACCATGCGGGCCGAGTTGGAGCGCGAGCGTCTTGGTGAAGCCGATGAGACCGGCCTTCGCACTGGCGTAGTCGGCGCGACCGGCATCGCCGAGCGCGGAGATGCTCGACATGTTGATGATCCGGCCCCAGCCGGCCGCCTTCATGTACGGGCTCACCGCCCGCGCGAGGAAGAACGGGCCTCGCAGGTTGACCCCCGTGACCGCGTCCCACTGCTGCGTCGTCATCTCCGTGATGCCGACGTCGGCACAGCCGAAGCCGGCGTTGTTGACCAGCACGGTCGGCGGTCCCAGCTCAGCGGCTATCCGGGCGACGGCCGCCGTCACCGCCGACTCGTCGGCGACATCGGCGGCGACCGCTGCCGCTGTTCCGCCGTTGCCCGTGATGGCGTTCACGGTGCCGGCGCATTCCGCCTCGTGCCGATCGACCACGCCGACCGCAAAGCCGTCCCGCGCGAGTTGCCCGGCTACAGCGGCACCGATGCCGCGGGCCGCTCCGGTGACGATGGCCACGCGCCGGGCTTGAGCCGCACGAACCTCAGCTGTCTCTGTCATGCGGGGAAGTTCACGGCACCCGCACACCGCTGCCAATCGATGTAGCTTATGGCTTAATGATCAGCTTCGAGCTCGGCGTCGAGGATCTCGCGGACACGCGGTTCGCCGTATCGCCCCTGCACGAAACCGTGCTCAGCCTGCGCGTGCTGCGCGAGCCGGGGCTGTCCGCGCTGCACCTCCCCTGGCGCAGGTCCGTGTTCGGCGGATTGGACGCGCTCGACACTGACCTGCTCATGTCCCTGGCCTCGGCCAGGCGCACCCTCCCCGACTTCCTGACGCCGAGGCCCACACGGTTCGCCCCGACCTTCGAAGAAGAACTGGCCGTCGTCCGCGCGACCTCCCCCGCCCAGATCCGCCGCGATCTGCTGGCCACGCACGCGCCCGACCCGATCCCCGACGCTCTGCACGCGGCCACCGCCGCCGACGACGCACCGGTCGTCGAACTCTGCGACACCCTGTGCGAACTCCTGCGTCAGCTCTGGGAAGCCGCCATCAAGCCGACCTGGCCGCAGATGCAGCTGCTGCTGGAAGCCGACATGACCTACCGCGCACGGCAACTGGCCATGGGCGGCGCACGTTTGCTGTTCGCCGACATGCACCCCAATCTGAGGTGGCACGACGGCGTGCTGCACATCGACAACATGACCGGCAGCCACCGCGCCACGGCGTCCGGCCGGGGGCTGCTGCTCGTACCTTCCGTGTTCGCCCACAGGCCCTCGCCCCCCGTCAGCCCCGATGAACCGCTGATGCTGGCGTATCCGAGCCGGGGAGTGGCAACGCTCTGGGCCGCGCCGCCCGTCGCCGACGCGACCGCTCTCGTATCCCTCCTGGGCGCACCCAGATCGCGACTCCTCGCCCTTCTCGAAGAGCCGCTGTCCACGGCCGAGCTCGCCCGCCGCCTCAGAGTCACCCCGAGCGCCGTCTCCCAGCACCTGCGCGTACTCCACGCCACCGGCCTCGTCACCCGGGCTCGCGCGGGCCGGCAGGTCCTGTACCGCCGCAGCGCACTCGGCGACCAGCTGATCGCTGGCCCGCCCCGGTCGATCTGACCTGTCCCGATCGATCTAGCCTGTCCCGATGACGTATGAGGGGGACTTCCGGGTCGGTGACGTGCTGTCGGTGGCCTGCCCGTTCACGCCCGCCAGAGTCGAACGAGGCCTGACATGGGGCCATGTGTCGGTGCGATGGCCGTGGTGGGGCATCGATGCCGGCAGCGACTTCTACCACTGGAACGGGATCGTGGCCCTGGGCGTCGACAGCGGCGGGCACACGCCGCCCGAGGTCGATGCCGAGCTCTTCCGGACCGACCCGCCTGCCGAGCACCTTCAGGCAGGGGACACCTGCCGGGTAGGAGTGCCTCCGACCGTGGTCCATGTGACGACAGTCGACCACCACGAACCGCCGCTGGAAACGGGCTGGCTCCCCCGTCCCCGGCTGACGGTTGCCGTGCTGCGGCGAGGCCGTTCCTACCGGGACTACCCGAGCGAGAGTCACCTCAGCGGCGCGGGATACACCCTGCACCCCGGCGACGGGATCCCGTACACCATCGAGCTGTTGATGCGGCCCTACATGTTCCTGAGCCCCGGCGACGAGGCCGCCGACGCCGCCGGGCGCGCGTGGCGGTTCAACGGGCCCTGGGACTGGACCGCCTTCGACGGGGCGGGGCCTGGCACCGTCCCTCAGTGGCCGCTGATCCTGCTGACCCGCTCGGACGTGCCCTGTTCCCCCGAGGACGCGGAAACGGTGGCCGCAGCCACGGCAACCGGCTCCCACGAGGAGACGGTACGACACTGGATGACGCTCACCGAGGCTTCACCGACGCCGTGAGCGCCCCATGCTGCCGGGTGCTTCTCACTCAGTACGATGCATCGGTGATTCCCCGCAGAGTCGGCAGTGCGCGGCGGTTGCTGGTGGTCGGCTGCACAGTTGTCGTCGTTTTGGCCGCCGTGCCCGTGGGTTGGTATGCCACGCAGAGTGTGGGTCCTGAGTGCGTCGTCGGCATCTCGAAGATCACCGACGCCGAGGGCGGTCGCGTGGGGTCGGACAAGGAACTCATCGACCGCGCCTACCAGCAGGCCATCGACTCGGGGCACTGCGATCCGCCCCGCGCACGCTGGAAGCAGTGGCTGGACTGAGTGGATCACCGCACACGTCGACTGGTAGGCCCGTATGGGGAGTTGACGGCGTGGGTACGGTGGTGGGGAAACGCATCAATGCCTGTCCCGTGCCGTGAGCCGGGTGGGCCGGATGGGGGAAGAAAGGTGCGTGCCCGATGGCGATCGGGCTCCTCTCCACGATGGCCGCGATGCTCTACGGAGGCACGGTCTCGATCCTCGCTTTCACCGCGACCTTCGCCCGCCGCCGCACGCTGCGGCGCGAAGCGCGCAAAACCCTTGCCGTACTGGTACCGGGGAGGGTGGTGGAGACGCAGCAAGCAGAGGGGGCAGCGGGCGGCGGCACCAGCGGCTGAGCGGCCCGGGAAGGCCCCGGGGGACGCATGCGGCTGGTTTACCGCGGTAAACCAGCCGCGGTAGCCGCGCCGGGAGTTGAGTCCGCTTCGGGGCACGTGAGCAGCCGGGGCGGGAAAATCGCGTGCCGTCGCCGGCCTTGCACCGCTAGCGTGAACCTCGTTCAGGTGCGCAGGCTGCGGCTACTTCTCCTGTCAAGAGAGCAACGCGGGTTCGAATCCCGTCGCCGGCCCCGGCCGGTGTCGTCCAGCGGCCAAGGACGCTTACGTTGCCGCCGCCGAATTTGATCTCTGAACACCCAGACATGAGCCGTCCGCCGGGAAACCCGCGGGCGGCTCTGTGCGTGCCGCACCCGACTAAAGTCGGGGGTGGTTGCGCACTTTCGCCGGTGCCGGGCGCCACCCCGCCGTTCATACGCTCCCGGACATGACCAGAAACCGCACCCAGCGGCGCGGAGCCGCAGTAGCCGTGGCCTCCCTCGCTTCCATCGCCTCCCTCGCCCTCCTCACTCCGGCATTCGCGGACGGAGCGGCATCCGTGCCTGCGTCCGTACCTGCGTCCGCGTCCGCGTCACCCCCGGCGGCGCAAGAAGCCGCGCTCTCCCTGCCGCGCCCCTCCGGGCCCCACAGCATCGGACGGGACACCCTCCACCTCGTGGACAAGAGCCGCCGCGACATGTGGGTGCCCTCGTCGGGGGCCAGGGAGCTGATGGTGTCCGTCTTCTACCCGGCCCGGCCCGGCGGCGACGCCGACAGTGCTCCTTACCTGGGAATCAAGGAAGCCGAACTGCTCCTGAAGGGGCAGAAGTTGGACCAGGTCATCGATGACGACAAGGTCGCCGCCGTACGGACCAATGCCATGCCCGCCGCCCGTCCGGCCAAGGGCAGGCACCCGCTCGTGGTCCTCTCCCCGGGCTTCACCCTGCACCGCGCCACCCTGACCGGCCTCGCGGAGGAACTGGCCTCCCGGGGCTACCTCGTAGCTGTCATCGACCATGCGTACGAGTCCTTCGGAACGGAGTTCCCCGGCGAGGACATGCGTACCTGCGTCGCCTGCGACAAGGTCGAGGACGCGCCGAACGGCGACGCGGGGGAGAAGCGGATGATGGCCAAGGCCGCCAGGAACCGGGCCGCGGACCTCTCCTTCGTCATCGAGGAGCTGACCCACGGCCGGACCCGCGCCGGCCACGGACAGCACCCCGACTACCCCGCCCTGATCGACCCCCGGCGGATCGGCGCCGCAGGCCACTCCCTCGGCGGCAACGCGGCAGCCGCAGCGATGGGCACCGACCACCGTATCCGCGCCGCGGCCAACATGGACGGCACCTTCTTCGCCCCGATCTCAAGTGCCGCCACCGACCGCCCCGTGCTCATGCTCGGCACCCGCAGCGGCCACAACCCCACCGCCGAGGACACCTCCTGGCCGCGCGAGTGGCGGCGCCTGCACGGCTGGAAGCGCTGGCTCACCGTCGTCGACTCCGGGCACCTCACCTTCACCGACATGCCGGTACTGGGCGGTCAGCTCGGCATGACCGACCCCGAGGCCCCGCTGTCCGGCAAGCGCTCGGGCGAGATCACCAATGACTACGTGACTGCCTTCTTCGACCGGCATCTCCGGTCGCGGAACGCACCCTTGCTCGACGGCCCGTCGGAGGAGAACCCGGAGGTCGCCTTCCACGCCCCCTGATCCCCCGCTGTCCGCACTCCCGGGTCTTCAGCCATCCTCCAGGGCCCCGGTCGGGCCGATCTTCAACCCGGTGAAGGGGGCGTCCACGCGGATCTTGGGAATCCGCAGCCGAATGGGGGCGGAGCGCGGCATGACCGGGCTGTTCATCGAGGTCTCGCCGGGTTCGGACGAGGCAGAGGCGTGCGGTCGAGCGGGTTGTGGTGCGGCCGCCGGGGCCTGTTTCGTCACAGAA
>NZ_JBNNJZ010000002.1:0-116330 GCF_050270335.1 Streptomyces sp. NPDC059900 | reverse complement strand
TGGCCCCGGGGCAACTCCACCCCCACCCGCTTTACCCTGTGCCGGGGCCCCTGGGTGTGGCCCTTTTTTGGTTGGGGGTGGGGGTGGGGGGGGGGGGGGGGGGCCGGGCCCGGCCGCCCCCCCGCCCGGCGATGCGTGGCTACTCGGCCCCGTCGATCAGTGCGAAGAGCTCTTCGTCGCTGGCGGAATCGAGGTCGTCGGCCGAGTCGGGATCTTCGCCGAGACCGGCCCCGGTCAGCTCCAGGAGTCGCTGCAACTGCTCGGTGATCTGCCGCCGCAGCGCGTCGTCGTCGCCGACGCCCCGGATGCCTTCCTCGAGGCCGCCCAGCGTGGTGAGCAGCGTGTTGGGTGCGGGGACGTCCTTGACGGTGAGCTGTCCGTCGAGGAGCCGGGCCAGCGCGTCCACGGAGGGGTAGTCGAAGACGACGGTGTTGGCCAGGCGCAGTCCGCTCAGTGCGTTCAGGCGGTTGCGCAGTTCGACCGCGTTGAGGGAGTCGAAGCCCAGTTCCTGGAAGGCGCGGTCCGTCTCGATCTCCCGCGGGTCCTCATGGCCGAGGATCCCGGCCACCACACCGCGCACCAGGTCGGTCAGGACCCGCCCGCGCTCGTCCGGGGACAGGCTCGCGAGCCGTGCGCCCAGGGACTCCGCTTCCCCGCCGGTGTCCCCGCCGCCAGGGGAGCGCCGCTTGCGCGATGCGGGCACGAGGCCTTGCAGCAGCGCGGGCACGCCGTCGCCCCTGGCCCGCAGGGCGCCGGTGTCCACACCGGTCAGGGCCACCACCGGCTCGTCCGACGTCAGGGCCGCGTCGAACAGGCCCATGGCCTCGGCGGACGGCAGCGCGCGCAGTCCCATGCGGCTCAGGCGCCGGAGGTCGACCTCGCTCAGTTCGCCGCTGATGCCGCTGGACTCTTCCCACAGGCCCCAGACCATGGATACGGCGGGGAGGCCCTGGGCGCGGCGCATGGCGGCCAGCGCGTCCAGGAACGTATTGCCCGCCGCGTAGTTGGCCTGGCCTGCGGTGCCGAAGAGTCCGGCGAGGGAGGAGTAGAGGACGAAGGCCTTCAGGTCGAGTTCGCGGGTCAGCTCGTGGAGGTTCCACGCGCCGTCGACCTTGGGCCGCAGGACCCGCTCCAGCTGCTCCTGGCTCATCTCGGACAGCACGCCGTCCTCGGCCACACCCGCGGTGTGCACCACACCGGTCAGGGGGTGCTCCCCGGGCACCCGCGCCAGCGCATCGGCGAGCGCGCCACGGTCGGCGACATCACACGCGGCGAGGGTGACCTGTGCGCCGAGTTCTTCGAGCTCGGCACGCAACTCCGGTGCCCCGGTGGACGCTTCACCGCTGCGGCTGAGCAGCAGCAGCGACCGCACCCCGTGCTCGCGTACGAGATGGCGGGCCACGATGCCGCCCAGGGTGCCGGTCGCGCCGCTGACCAGGACCGTGCCGTCACCCCAGTCGGGACCCGCACCGGTGGCGGCGGCAGGAACCAGGCGCGGTGCCAGCAACTGCCCGCCCCGCACAGCGACTTGCTCAAGCCCGGACGCGGCGATGGCTGACAGCAGCCCGGCCGACTCCTCGGATCCGGTCTCCTCCAGGTCCGCCAGGACGATCCGGCCCGGATACTCCGACTGCGCCGACCGCAGCAGCCCCCACACGGAGGCACCCGCCAGGTCCGCGACACCCTCGCCCTTGACCGCACCCAGCGCACCGCGCGTCACCACGACCAGCCGCGAGTCCTCGAAGCGGGCATCGCCCAGCCACGCCCGTACCCACTCCAGAACCCCGCCCACGACACCGCGCACCCCACCGGCAACATCCGTGGAGGCAGCGGTGCGGCCCGGTACCAGCGGTGCGACGACCACGGCGGGTACGGATGCCTGGTCCTGGTTCACGGCCGAGACGAGGGCCGCGACATCGGCGTACGCGGGCGCATCCGGAAGCGATCCTCCGGGAAGGTTCTCCGGGGCGCCAAGGACGGCCCAGTCTCCGGTCGGTCCGTCGGCCGGACCGGCCTCCACCGCCTCCCACTTCATGAGGAACTGGTTGTCGCCGCGCGTTCCGCCCGCCTCGGCCAGCGCTTCCTTCGACACCGGACGCAGGGCGAGGGACTCCACGGAGGCGACAAGGCGTCCGGTCTCGTCGACCGCGGTCAGCGAGACCTCCGACACGGCGGCGGCGGGGTCCGGCAGCGAGAGCCGGACGCGCAGCGAAGCGGAGTTCGCGCCGTACACGTTCACACCGCCCCAGGCGAACGGCAGCTGCGACTGTTCGTCGTCCGTGACGATCCCCGGAAGGAGCGCGTGCAGCGCCGCGTCGAGGAGCGCGGGGTGCACCACGTACCGGGACGCGTCCGTGCGGCAGGCTTCCGGCAGGAGGATCTCGGCGAACACCTCGCCGTCGCCCCGCCACACGCGGCGCATCCCCTGGAACGCGGGGCCGTACGCGTAACCCTGCTCGACCAGCCGCTCGTAGACGCCGTCGACCGGAACTTCGGCGGCACCCTCCGGCGGCCACACCGTAAGACCGGCGGCCGCGGCGGCATCTGCTCCCGCTTCCCTCGTCGTGAGGGTTCCTTCGGCGTGCACGTGCCAGGTGCGGTCCAGGCCGCCGTCCGCGTCGGCCGGGCGGGAGAAGATGCCGATCTCCCGCCGGCCGGTGCCGTCAGGTGTGCCCACCCGTACGGACACCTGGATGCCGCCGTGCTCCGGCAGCACCATCGGCGCGACGAGGCGCAGCTCATCGACCCGGTCGCAGCCGACCTCGTCGGCGGCGCGGGCGGCGAGTTCGAGGAGGCCGGTGCCCGGCACGAGCACCATGTCGTGGATGGTGTGGTCGCTGATCCAGGGGTGGGTGTGCGCCGAGAGGTGTCCGGTGAGGACGATCTCGTCGGTGCCGGCCAGGGCGAGGGCGGCGCCGAGTACCGGGTGCTCGATGTTCTCCAGGCCGAGTGCGGCCGGGTCAGCGGGGGATGCCGACTCCTCCAGCCAGAAGCGCTGGCGCTGGAAGGGGTACGTGGGCAGGGTGACGCGCCGGGCTGAGGGCAGCACCTTCTGCCAGTCGACACGGACACCGCGGGTGTGGAGCTGGCCCAGGAGCAGGGCGAGGGTGGTGGGTTCGTCCTGCTTGCGGCGCAGGGCGGGTGCCACCACACCCAGATCGCCTTCTGCCCCGGACGCGATCATGGCGCTGAGGACGCCGTCGGGGCCGATCTCCACGAAGTCGGCCACGCCCTCTTTTCGCAGGGCCCGTACGGCGTCGTGGAAGCGGACGGTGCCGCGCAGTTGGCGGACCCAGTAGTCGGGCGTGGTCAGTTCGCCGGGAGTGGCGAGCGTGCCGGTGACCGTGGACACCAAGGGGATGGCCGGGTCGCTGAGGCGCAGAGTGGCGACGATCCGGCGGTACTCGTCGAGGGCGCTGTCCATGTGCGGGGAGTGGAAGGCATGGCTGACGCGGAGGCGCGCCGTGCGCAGGCCGCGCTCGCGCCACCGCTCCGTCAGCGTGTCCAGCGCCGGGGTGTCACCGGAGACCACGGTGGCCGCGGGGCCGTTGACCGCCGCGATGTCGACGCCGGTCTGGCCGGCGAGGTCGGCGAGGATGTCCTGCTCGGCGGCGCCGACGGCGACCATGACGCCGTCGTTGCGGGCCGAGCCCATCAACCTGCCGCGTGCGGTGACCAGTTGGGCGGCGTCCTGGAGGGACATGACCCCGGCGGCGTGGGCCGCGGCGATCTCGCCGATGGAGTGCCCGGCGACGTAGTCGGGGCGTACTCCCCAGCCCTCGAGGACCCGGAACAGGGCCACCTCCACCGCGAACAGCGCGGGCTGGGTGTACTCGGTCCGGTGTAGGAGTCCGGCGTCGGTGTCACCCTCGGCGGCGAACATCACCTCACGCAGGGGGCGTTCCAGGAACTTGTCGAGGTGCTTGCACACGTCGTCAAGCGCGGCGGCGAACTGCGGTACGCGCTCGGCGAGTTCACGGCCCATGCCGAGACGCTGGGCGCCCTGGCCCGAGAACACGTAGCCAAGGCGCCCGGAGCGGGCGCGCTCCCGGACCACCACACCCGGATCGGTCGCACCGGTGGCCAGCGCCTTCAGGGCCGCCAGCTGCTCTTCCCGGTTCCGGCCCGCGACGACCGCGCCCGTCTCCAGCAGCGCACGGCTCGACACCAGCGACCAGGCCACATCGGCGACCTCGGCGGCAGCGATGTGCTCGGCCAGGCGTGCTGCCTGCGCACGGACCGCTTCCGTCGAACGCCCCGACAAGACCCACGGCACCACCGCACCGCCGGCGTTGTCCCGGGCCTCCTCTTCCTGTCCCTGCTCCCCGGGTATCGCGGGGGCCGCCTCCAGGACCACGTGGGCGTTGGTCCCGCCGAGGCCGAAGGAGGAGACGGCGGCGCGGGCGGGCCGGTCGCCGGCGTGCGGCCAGGGCTGTGCTTCGACGAGGAGTTCCATGGCGGCGGAGTCCCAGTCGATTTCCGGCGTGGGCCGGTCGACGTGGAGGGTGCGGGGCATGGTGCCGTGTCGCATGGCCTGCACCATTTTGATCACGCCGCCGACTCCCGCGGCGGCCTGGCTGTGTCCGATGTTCGACTTCAGCGAGCCGAGGTAGAGCGGCTGGCTCTTGTTGCGGTTGTGGCCGTAGGTGGCCTGGAGTGCCTGCGCTTCGATCGGGTCACCGAGCCGTGTCCCCGTGCCGTGTGCTTCGACCACGTCGACGTCGCCGGGATTGAGCCCGGCATCGGCCAGCGCGTCGCGTATGACCCGCTCCTGGGAGGGCCCGTTGGGCGCGGTGAGCCCGTTGGACGCGCCGTCCTGGTTGACGGCAGATCCGCGCAGCAGCCCGAGCACCTCGTGGCCGAGGCGCCGCGCGTCCGACAGGCGCTCCAGCAGCAGTACGCCCGCGCCCTCGGCCCAGCCGGTGCCGTCCGCCGCCGCCGCGAACGACTTGCAGCGGCCGTCGGCTGCCAGACCCCGCTGCCGCGAGAACTCCACGAACGAAACAGGGGTGGACAGCACCGTCACACCCCCGGCGAAGGCCAGATCGCACTCGCCCCGGCGCAGCGCAGTCGCCCCCATGTGCATCGCGACCAGCGACGATGAGCACGCCGTGTCCACGGACACGGTCGGCCCTTCAAAGCCGAACGTGTAGGCCACCCGACCTGCGGCGATGCTGCCCATGCTGTTGCTGACGAGGTTCCCCTCGTAGCCCTCCTTGGGGAGGTTGGGGCGCGCGCCGTAGTCGTGGTACATCTGGCCGACGAACACGCCGGTGCGGCTGCCGCGCAGAGTGGCAGGCACCACGCCCGCGTTCTCCATCGCCTCCCAGGTGGTCTCCAGGAGCAGCCGCTGCTGCGGGTCCGCCACCGTGGCCTCGCGCGGAGACATCCCGAAGAAGGACGGGTCGAACCCGCTCACGTCGTCGAGGAATCCGCCCTCGGTCACATACGACTTGCCCACGCTGTCCGGATCAGGGTCGTGCAGGTCCTCGCGCCAGCCGCGGTCCGTCGGGAACGGCGAGACCGCGTCGACGCCCTGCTCTACCAGGTTCCACAGGCTCTCCGCGTCCGTGACACCGCCCGGATAGCGGCAGGCCATCCCCACGATCGCGATCGGCTCCCGCGCCTTCTCCTCCACCTCACGCAGCCGGCCCCGCGCGTCCCGCGCATCGGCTATCGCGCGCTTGAGGTACTCCCGGAGTTCCTTCTCGTCCGCCATCAGAATCCAACCCTTCAAAGTTCATGTGTGAGGTGAAGCGGGGTGTACGGGCCGGTCAGGCGGGGGTCGGTGCTGGCCCGGCCGCCGCCTGCCGATGCGCGGCTACTCGGCCCCGTCCACCAGCGCGAAGAGCTCTTCGTCGCTGGCGGAATCGAGGTCTTCGTCCAGCCCGGCCCCGGTCAGCTCCAGGAGTCGCTGCAACTGCTCGGTGATCTGCCGCCGCAGCGTGTCGTCGTCGCCGACGCCGCGGATACGCTCCTCCAGCTCGCCCAGGTGCGAGAACACGGTGTCCGGTGCGCTCCCGCCTCGCGCGGCCCTGGTGAGCTGGTCGATCCGGTCGGCCAGTTGCCCGTCGAGGAACCCGGCGAGCGCACCGACCGAGGGGTAGTCGAAGACGACGGTGTTCGCGAACCGCACGCCGCTCACCTTGTTCAACCGGTTCCGCAACTCCACCGCGCTCAGCGAATCGAACCCCAACTCCTGGAAGGCGCGGTCCGCTTCGATCTCGCTCGGATCGTCGTGGCCCAGGATGTCCGCGACCTCTTCCTGCACCACCTCCACGACTGCCCGCTTCCGCTCGTCCTCGTGGAGACCGGCCAGCCGCTGGAGCAGCGGCGACACCGGACCGCTGTCGGGGGCGGCGGGCAGGGCAGCGGGCGCGGGGCTTTCCTCGACGACGAGTTGGCCGTTGAGGAAGCCCGCCAGCGCGCCGACGGAGGGGTAGTCGAAGACGACGGTGTTGGTCAGCCGGAGTCCGCTCAGCTTGTTCAGGCGGTTGCGCAGCTCGACGGCGTTGAGGGAGTCAAAGCCCAACTCCTGGAAGGCGCGGTCCGCTTCGACCTCGCTCGGATCGTCATGGCCCAGGATGTCGGCGACCACCCCGCGTACGAGGTCGGTCAGGGACCGCTCGCGCTCGTCGGCGGACAGGCCCGCGAGTTGCGCCGCCAGTGAGTGTGGTTGCGCACCGCTGGTCTCGCTGCTGGTTCCGTTGCCGGGCTTGCCGCCTGTCTTGCTGTCGGTCTTGCTGTCGGCGGCAGTGCGTGGCCGCCGCGCCGCGGGTACCAGTGCTTTCAGGAGGTCGGGTACGTCGTCGGTTCGCGTGCGCAGGGCGTTGGTGTCGATGCCGGTGAGGGCCACTACCGGTTCGTCCGCCGCGAGGGCCGTGTCGAACAGGCCCATGGCCTCGGCGGACGGCAGCGCGCGCAGTCCCATGCGGCTCAGGCGTCGCAGGTCGACCTCGCTGAGTTCGCCGCTGATGCCGCTGGATTCCTCCCACAGGCCCCACACCATGGATGTGGCGGGGAGTTGCTGGGTGCGTCGCAGGGCGGCGAGGCCGTCCAAGAAGGCGTTGCCTGCCGCGTAGTTGGCCTGGCCTGCCGTGCCGAAGAGTCCGGCGAGCGAGGAGTAGAGGACAAAGGCCTTCAGATCGAGCTCGCGGGTCAGCTCGTGCAGGTTCCAGGCGCCGTCGACCTTGGGCCGAAGAACCCGCTCCAGCTGCTCCTGGCTCATCTCGGACAGCACGCCGTCCTCGGCCACACCCGCCGTGTGCACCACACCGACCAGAGGCCGGTCCGCAGGCACGCCTGCCAGTACGGCCGCGAGCTCTCCACGGTCGGCGACATCACACGCGGCGATCGTGACGCGCGCCCCGAGCCCTTCCAGCTCGGCACGCAACTCCGTTGCTCCGGCTGCCGATTCGCCGCTGCGGCTGAGCAGCAGCAGATCCCGGATGCCGTGTTCCCGTACGAGGTGACGGGCCGCGACAGCGCCCAGGGTGCCGGTCGCGCCGGTCACCAGGACCGTGCCGTCACCCCACTCCGGACCCGCACCGGTGGCGGCGTTGCGCACCAGGCGCGGAGCCAGCAACTGCCCCTCACGTACGGCGACTTGGTCAAGTCCGGACGCGGCGATGGCTGGCAGCAGCCCGGCCGGCTCCGCGGTTCCGGTCTCCTCCAGGTCCGCCAGTACGATCCGGCCCGGATACTCCGACTGCGCCGACCGCAGCAGCCCCCACACGGAGGCCCCCGCCAGGTCCGCCGCGCCCGGGCTCCCGACCGCACCGCGCGTCACCACGACCAGCCGCGAGTCCTCGAAGCGGGCATCGCCCAGCCACGCCCGTACCCACTCCAGAACCCCGCCCACGACACCGTGCACCCCAGCGGCGACATCCGCGTCGGTGCTGTTGAGCGGCGGTACCTGGAGGACGGTCGTACCGACGTCATCGGGCAGGTGATCGGTGATGTACACCAGCTTCTCGGGGGCTTCGCCGGACTCCGGAGCCGTGACCGGCTGCCACTCCACGGCGTGCAGGGCGGCAGCCCCCGCACCGAACTGGCCGGTGAACTGCCGCCGGGAAACCGGCCGCATCGTCAGTGCGCGAGCCTGCGCCACGGGAGAACCGTGCTGGTCGGTGATCGCGATGGCGGTGTCGTCGCTGCCCGAGGGCGTGAGTCGTACACGCAGGCCCGTGAGGCCTTCGGGGTTCCAGAACGCGGCGCCACGCCAGTCGAAGGGCAGCCGAAGGAGGTCTCCGGACGCGAGTTCCTCGGACGCCGATACGACCAGAGGCTGGATCGCCGCATCCAGCAGCGCCGGATGCACGGCGAACTCACCTGCCGCGTCATGGAGCTGACCGGGCAGCTCGACCTCCGCGTACAGCTCCTCTCCGCGCCGCCACAGGTCCCGCAGTCCCTGGAACGCGGGGCCGTACTCGTAGCCGAGGTCCGCCATGCGGGCGTAGACGCCGTCCAGCGGGATCTCGGTGGCGTGCTGCGGGGGCCAGCTGCGCAGGGCCTCGAAGGTGGCGGAATCCGGGGCGGTCGCACCCTCGGGGGTGAGGCTGCCGCTCGCGTAACGGGTCCAGGGCACGGTGTCCTCGCCGTCCGCGTCGGCGGGCCGTGCGTGGACGGAGAATGCCCTGATGCCGTCCTGGTCAGGTGCCTGGACGATGATCTGGAGCCGGAGAGCCTCGCCCTTGAGCAGGCGCAGGGGCGCCTCCAGGGTCAGCTGTTCCACGCCCGCTGCGCCGGTACGGTCGGCCGCCGTGGCGGCGAGTTCGAGGAACGCGGTCGCCGGAAGGATCACGTTGCCGTCGATCGTGTGGTCGACGAGCCAGGGGTGATCGTCGGAGCTGACACGGCCGCTCAGAACCGTCTCGTCCCGGCCGGCGAGTTCGACGACCGTGTCGAGGAGCGGGTGCCGAGAGGTGTCGGGCCCGGCCGTCCGCCGCACGGAGGCCAGCCAGTAGCGGCTGTGCCGGAAGGCGTAGGTGGGCAGGTCGACGGCGGCCGCTCCGGGGAAGAACGCGGCGAGGTCGACGTGCGCGCCGCGCACCCGGGCCCGGGCCAGGCCCGCGCTGAGCACCTCGGTCTCGGAATGCCGGGCACGCAGCAGAGGCACGGCAGTCATGGCGCCTTCGTCTTCGCCCCGGGCGTTGCGGATCATTCCGGTGAGTACGGCGTCGGGGCCGACTTCGAGGCACAGGTCGACGCCTTCGTCCTCCAGCGTGCGGATGGCGTCGTGGAAGCGGACGGTGCCGCGCAGTTGGCGGACCCAGTAGTCGGGCGTGGTCAGTTCGCCGGGGGCGGCGAGCGTGCCGGTGACCGTGGATATCAGTGGGATGGTCGGCTCGTTGAGGTCGAGCCCGGCCGCGATCTGACGGAACTCGTCGAGCGCGGTGTCCATGTGCGCGGAGTGGAAGGCGTGGCTGACACGGAGGCGTGAGGTGCGCAGGCCGCGCTCGCGCCACTGCCCGGCCAGCTGGTCGAGGATGCCTGCGTCACCGGAGACGACGGTGGCTTCGGGGCCGTTGACCGCCGCGATGTCGACGCCGGTCAGGCCCGCCAGATCCGCGGCGACTTCCTCCTCGGGGGCACCGACGGCAATCATGGCGCCGTCATTGCGGGCCGCGCCCATCAACCTGCCGCGTGCGGTGACCAGTTGGGCGGCGTCTTGCAGGGACATGACTCCGGCGACGTGGGCCGCGGCGATCTCGCCGATGGAGTGCCCGGCGACGAAGTCCGGTTGCAGACCCCAACTCTGCAGCAGCCGGAACAGGGCCACCTCTACGGCGAACAGGGCGGGCTGGGTGTATTCGGTCCGGTGGAGCAGCTCGGCGTCGGTGTCGCCCTCGGCGGCGAACATCACCTCACGCAGGGGGCGGTCGAGAAGCTGGTCGAGGTGCTTGCACACGTCGTCGAGCGCAGAGGCGAACTCCGGTACAGCGGCGGCTAGTTCACGGCCCATGCCGATTCGCTGCGCACCCTGGCCCGAGAACACGAACGCGCTGCTGAGGTGACCGGGTGCGTGCCCCGTGATCACCTCCGGGTGGGAGGCGCCGGCGGCCAGGGACTCCAGCCGCTCCAGGAAGTCGGCCTTGCTCCGGCCCAGGACAACGGCCCGGTGTTCGAAGGCGCTGCGGGTCGTGGCGAGCGAGTAACCGATGTCGGCAGGGGAGAGGCCGGGCCGTGCTGCGGCGAGGTCGAGCAAGCGGCGGGCCTGCGCACGCAGACCGTCGGCACTGCGGGCGGACAGGGCCCAGGGCAGTGGTAGCAGCGAGCCGCCGGGCTCACCCTCTCGTACCGCCTCGGTCGCGGCGGTCCCGTCAGCCTTCGGGTCGGACCGGTGCGCGGCGGGGCTCTGAGCTGCCTCGCTCTCAGCCGCCTCCAGGATCACGTGGGCATTGGTGCCGCTGATACCGAAGGAGGAGACGGCGGCGCGGGCGGGCCGGTCGCCGGTGCGCGGCCAGGGCCGTTCCTCCACCAGGAGTTCCATGGCGGCGGAGTCCCAGTCGATGTGCGGGGTGGGTTCATCGACGTGGAGGGTGCGGGGCATGGTGGCGTGCCGCATGGCCTGCACCATCTTGATGACGCCGCCGACTCCCGCGGCGGCCTGGCTGTGTCCGATGTTCGACTTCAGCGAGCCCAGATACAGCGGCTGGTCGTTCCTGCGGTTGTGGCCGTAGATCGCTTGCAGGGCCTGCGCCTCGATCGGGTCACCGAGCCGTGTCCCCGTACCGTGTGCTTCGACCACGTCGACGTCGCCGGGGTTGAGCCCGGCATCGGCGAGCGCGTCACGTATGACCCGCTCCTGCGAGGGCCCGTTGGGCGCGGTCAGTCCGTTGGACGCACCGTCCTGGTTGACCGCCGAACCCCGCAACACCCCAAGGACCTCATGGCCGAGGCGCCGCGCGTCCGACAGGCGCTCCAGCAGCAGCATCCCGGCGCCCTCGGCCCAGCCGGTGCCGTCGGCCGCCGCCGCGAACGACTTGCAGCGGCCGTCCGCCGACAGGCCCCGCTGCCGGGAGAACTCCACGAACATGCCGGGCGTCGCCATGACGGTCACACCGCCCGCCAGCGCCAGGCCGGACTCCTGCGTGCGCAGGGAACGCATGGCCGTGTGCAGCGCCACGAGGGACGAGGAGCAGGCCGTGTCGATGGTGAGCGCGGGCCCGGTCAGGCCGAGCTGATAGGAGATGCGCCCGGAGATGATGCTGGCCGTGCTGCCGGTCAGTACGTGCCCTTCGACGTCCTGCGGGGCCTCGTGCATGCGGGGGCCGTAGTCGGGGGCCATGGCGCCGATGAACACGCCGGTGGTCGTTCCCTGGAGAGTGCGCGGGTCGAGCCTCGCCCGTTCGACGGCCTCCCAGGACGTTTCGAGGACCAGCCGCTGCTGCGGGTCCATCGCCAGCGCGTCGCGGGGCGAGATCCCGAAGAACGCGGCGTCGAAGTCGCCCACGTCGTGCAGGAATCCGCCGCTCTTCGTGTAGCTGCGCCCGGAGCTCGCCGGGTCCGGGTCGTAGAGGTCCTCGCTCCAGCCCCGGTCGGTGGGGAAGGGCGAGATGACGTCGCGGCCCTCGGCGACGATCCGCCACAGGTCCTCCGGCGAAGTAACTCCGCCGGGATACCGGCAGGCCATGCCGATGATGGCGATCGGTTCGTCCTGCCGGACGCGGCGGGAGACCGCCGGACCCGGGTTGGCCGCTGCCTGGCCGGGCTTCCTGGTGACTCCGTTGCGCAGATCCTCCAGAAAGCCCGCCACCGCCTCGGGAGTGGGGTGGTCGAACAGCAGGGTGGCGGGCAGTTGCAGGCCGGTCGCCTCGGCGAGCCGGTTCGTCACGGTCATGGCGGACTGCGAATCGAAGCCGAGATCCTTGAACGACACGCTCTTCTCGGCGAGGCCGAACTGCTCGTCGTCGAGGACGGCGGTGGCAGTCGCGAGAACGAGCCGCACCAGCTCCTTGCTGTCCCGCTGCGTGCCCGCGCTCTCCTGATGGACCGGCGGTTCCGGACGCCGCGGCGCCCGCTCCTCGCGCCGGCCGCTCGCGAAGGCGTAGGGCGGCAGGTCCACGCGGCGCGCGTCACCGCCGTCGAAGGCGTGCCGCCAGTCGACGGCCAGGCCCTTCACGTACGCCTCGGCCAGGGAGGTCGTCAGTCTGCGCCAGGCGGGCTCGGTGTTCCGCAGGGAGCCGATGACTGCGCACGATCGGTCCATCTCCGCCGCGGCCCGCATCAGTTCACCGGCAAGGACCGGATGGTGCGAGATCTCCACGAAGACCGTGCTGCCGTCGTCCAGGACCGCACGGACGGCCTCCTGGAGCCCGTCGCCGGACACCAGATGGCACGGTACGGAGCCCTCGGCGGGCGACAGGTGCACGGGGAGCCGGGACGCCGAGGTGACGGCGCGCACGGCGTCACGCAGCGAGAGCGATCCCGCGACGCAGGCGGCGGCCACGGCCCCGCCCGTCTCCGCCACGATCCGGTGCGGGACCACGCCGTACGAGCGCCACACCTCGGCGAGCGACACCGTGTGCGCGAAACGCACGGCCCGCGCGATCGCGGGGGAGTCGGCCGGTGAGGCGCCGCCTGCTGTGCCCCGGATCACCTCGGTGAGGTTCCAGTCCGCGAACTCGGCCATGGCGTCGGCGCATTCGGCCATGCGTGCGGCGAAGACGGGCGATGCGTCCCACAGTTCGGCTGCCGACTCGGCCAGGCGGGAGATGCCGGTGCCGTCAGAGCTGTCGGCGGTGTCGGGGAAAGCGTCGGGGAAGACGAAGACGGTGCGTGTGCGGTCCGGGTCGGCGACGGGTCCGGCGAAGGTGTGTCCGTCGGCCACCTCCCGCAGCGAGGCGAGCAGTTCCTCCCGGCTGCCGCCGACGGCGACGGCACGGTGGGAGAACGTGGTGCGACCGCTCGCCAGGGACCAGCCGATGTCCTGCGGGCGCACGGCCTGGTCGTCCTCGACGCGGGCGAGCAGCGCGGCCGCCTGGCGGCGCAGGGCCGTGGGGGTACGGCCCGACAGGGGCCAGGGGACCACGGCGGGTGTGCTGCCGCCCGCGGTCGCGGCGTGGTCGAGGGGCGGGGCCGCTTCGACGATGCCGTCGAGCGGCGTGCCTCCGAGCGGCGTGCCTCCGAGCGGCGTGCCTCCGTCGCGCAGGCTCAGCAGCGCCCGGTAAAGGCTGGTGACGTCGGCCGCGGGGTCGCCGTCCGCGGGGTCGCCGTCCGCGCTCGTGACGCCGGCTGCGATGACTCCGTGGACGCGGTCGCCGTCGGCCAGGGCGAGGCTCAGCGGCTTGAGCACGAGAACTGCGGCGCCGGTGTCCGCGAGGGCGCCGGATGCCTCAGAGGTGCGGCCGTCCGGCGACGGCTGCACGAGCGGCCCCGCCACGAGCGCGGTGGTGATCTCGCCGCCGCGCAGGCTCTCGCAGGCCCGGTGCAGGGCGGCCGACGAGGAGTTCGGGCCCGGAGCTGCGGTCAGGCTCGGACCGGAGAGCCCCAGGCCGCGGGAGATCCGGGCCGCGCTCACGTCCGGAACCGCGCTCCCGTTCCCGGCCGCCGCGCCCCCGTCCGAGGACGCCCCGGCGAACACTCCGGCCGCCGGGGTGCCGCGCAGCGAGGCGGGGACGACGGCGGCGTCCTCCAGCGCCTCCCAGGCCAGTTCGAGCAGCAGCCGGTGACGCGGTTCCAGGGCCTCGGCCTCGCTCGCGGAGAGCCCGAAGAACTCCGCGTCGAATGCGTCTGACGGGGCGAGCGCTTCAGACAGTTCGGGTTCGCCGGTCCCGGTGTCCTCGCCCTCCCGGCAAGACATACCGACGACCGCGATCCTGTCCACCTGAAGTTCGCCGCCGGACGGTTCTGTAAACACTGATGTCTCCCACCGGAATGAGGCTCTCCGAATAACTTCTCCGCACCGGTGGAAACCTTAATCAGGAGCAACCATGAGCCGGTAACAATGTGTTCTGCCGCGCCCGAGGAGCGACCTGTTACCAATTACCGGATCCGGAGAATTTCGTTTACGGGTTGTCCCAGGAAGGCGCCCGCCGCATCTCCACCACCGCGCACGACCAGGTGAACCCGGCCCCGATGCCCGCGAGCAGGATGCGCTGCCCGGGCTTGGCGCTGCCCGACTCGGCGAGGTAGGCGAGGCCCGCGAACTGGTCGCCCGCGCCGAGGTGCCCCACGGTCCTGCCCCAGGACCAGGTGGTCGCCGCCGGGTCGAGGCTCCACGGCCGCAGGAACGTCTGCGTGAGGCGGCGGCGCCCGAAGTGCGGCAGCACGAACCAGTCGATGTCGGAGAGTTCGCAGCCGGCTTCGTTGAGCGCCCGCTTCAGCACCTCCGACTGGCCCGCCCGTACGCGCGCGACGCTGTACGAGACGCCCACCTTGTTGATGAACGCCTGCTTCGTCGCCTCCAGGTCCATGGGCTGGCGGACCTCGAACGGCTCCGCCCCGAACGGGTCGTCGCCCCGGTGCATCTCCTCCAGCTCAGGCTCGGAGACGGTGCACAGGCTGCGCAGCTGCGCGAAGCCCGGCTGGCGGGACAGGACGAGCGCGGTGCCCGCGTCGCCGTACACGGTGCCCGGGTCGCCGCCCCAGCGGTCGAAGCCCGGCTCGCAGAACCGGTCGCCGGTGGTCAGCAGGGCCGAGCTGTTGCGCAGGCCGCCGCTGAGCATGCCCGCGGCCAGCTCCATGGCCGCCATGCCGCCGTTGGACAACTGGCGCACCTCGATGGCGGGGCAGCGGTTGCCCACCGCCTCGCGCTGGATGTAGGAGACGGGGGCCCACAGGTCGTGCCCCTGGTAGTAGACGTCGGCGTGCAGGATCAGCTCGACGTCCAGCGGGACGGTCCCGGAGCGCCGCAGTGCCGTGCGGGCGGCCTCGGCCGCCATCTCCGGCGCCGACACACCGTCCGATACGGCGATGGAGGCCAGGTCGGTGTGGCGTGCGAGCCGCTCGTCGAAGTCGCCGCGCTCCACGGCGTCCGCGACCGCGACCCGGCCGGGTATGTGGACGCCGACTCCGGTGATGTACAGGTCGTCGAACCTCATCGGCCCGAGTCTCCTTTCTGCTCCCGATACGCCCCGGGCGCTGCGCCGGCGAGGCGGATCACGCCGTGTCGGCCGTCGAATTCATGGTGACAGTTCATGGTGACAGGAAGACGTGGAAACAGGATGGAGGATAAATGGAGAACGCTGCTCTCCGTCCGGTAATTGCCCGGTAATCGAGGAGGGTTCCGCAGGGGTGCCCGCACGGTGGGTGACCGGCGTTAAATTGCTGCAATGGAACCTCAAGACCTGGAGATTATCCGACAGTTCGTCAAGAGCAAACTGGACGGTGCGGACACACAGTTGGACTCCCTGTCGGAGAAACCCCTGCCGCTGTATGAGGACTTCCGCGCGACGGGGCTCGCCAACTGGTGGCTGCCCGAGGAGTCCGGGGGCCGCGGGCTCTCCCTGGAGGACGGCGTCGAGATCGTCAACGAGATCGCGTACGGCGACGCCGGGGTGGCCTTCACGCTGCTCGTGTCGATCCTCGGCAGCACCGTGGTCCGGCTCTACGGATCGGACGACCTCAAGGCCCGCTGTCTGAAGCCCATGGCGGCCGGCGGCACGTCCTGCGCCGCCCTCGGCAGCGAACGCGAGGCCGGAAGCGAGCTGAACAGGATCGGGACGGTCGCCGCGCGATCCGGGAACGATCTCGTCCTGACCGGCGAGAAGTTCTTCGCCACCAACGCGGAATTCGCCGACTTCCTGCTCGTCGTCGCCAAGGCCGCCGACGATCCGGACGAGTACCTCGCGGTCGTCGTCCCGAGGGACACCCCCGGCGTCGAGATCGTCAAACGCTGGGACGTCATCGGCCTTCGCGCCTCGCACACCTACGAGGTGAAGCTGGACAACTGCCGGGTGCCCGCCGCCAACCAGCTGTCCGGCTCCGGCCTGCGGCTCCTGGAGACCGGGCTCAACGCCAGCCGGACCCTCATCGCGGCGAGCGCGATCGGCATCGCCCGGCGGATACGGGACCACTGCATGACGTACGCGAAGGAGAAGCAGTTCCGCGGCGGCTCCCTCCTGGAGAGCCCGGTCCTCGCGCAGAAGCTGGGGCAGATGGAAATGCAGATCGACGTCATGAAGAGCCACTGCCTCAAGGCCGCCCGCGAGTACGACGAGATCATGGCGGGGCCCGACCCCGCCAAGGTGTTCTCCCGGAAGGGAACACTGAAGTCGGCCCTCACGGCGAAGATTTTCTGCGGCCAGGCGGGCTGGAGCATCGCGAGCGCCGGCTCCGAGATGTTCGGCGGACTCGGCTACACGAACGAACTCCCGATCGGAAAGCTGCTCAGGGACATGCGGTACGTGTCGATCGTCGAGGGCGGCGACGACGTACTGCGCGAACTCCTCTTCAGCCGCTACGTGATACCCGTGTCACGCCGCACCTGAGCCCCACCGCACGGCCCCGGTGACCCGGCGGCCACTCCCGGCAGGGCGACGGCGGCCCGCGACACGCGGCCCGCCTTCGCCCTGCCCACAGGTCACGCCGGGGGATGCAGCAGCAGGGCCGACGGCACCGCGTCCGGAGCGGTCAGCCGCAGCAGGTTGTAGCCGATGCCCGCGAGCCCGGTGAACAGGCCGGGCACCTCGGCGCCGTCCGGGGACCCGCACCGCCAGCCGTCGCGGCGAGCGCTCCGCAGGCACGCGGCCAACCGCCGATCGGCCTCCCCCGGCTCCGCAAGGCCCTGCCGCTCGGCCAGCAGGAACAGTTCGAGGTTGCCCAGATCGCCGTGGCAGATGCTGTGGTTGCCGCGGCTCGGCGGCGTCACGCGCAGCGCGGCCGCCACGTCACGGACCGCGTCGTCCCGCAGCTCCGGTACGCCCATGAGGTCGAAGCGCGACAGGGCGATGCCCGCCGCGCCGTGACACCACGCCGAGCGGAACCGCTCGGCGGCTTCCTCGCGAAGATCCGGCCAGTTGCCCGCTTCGGCGTCGAAGGCAGCCGCCTCGTAGGCGAGCGCCCGGGCCGCGGCGGTGCGGTAACGCTCGTCGTGGACCACGTCAGCGAGGCGGGAGAGCGCCATGAGGATGCCCGAAGTGCCGTGCGCGAGACCGGTGATGGGCCGTTCGCTGTGCACGCTCTCGTTCCGCCAGGCGGCGCCGACCGGCATCGTCTCGGTGCGGGCGAGCAGCTGGTCCGCGGCGCGCTTGGCCGTGGCCGTCAGCCGCGGATCGTCGTCGACGGCGAGGGCGCTCAGGAGCACCAGGACGACGCCCGCGCTGCCGCCGAAGACGTCCAGTTGCCCGTCGAGCGCGATGGCCTCGTCAAGACGGGGCAGCAGGGCGTCACGGACCGCTTCGTAGGAACGGGTCGAGCCGGCAGCCCGCCTCTCGTGACTCATCAGGAACAGTGCGCTCAGAGCGGGCGAGAAGGCGCCCAAAGCCGGTGCGCCGTCCGCTGGTCGGGGCTCGGCGGCCACCGGCGACGTGACACGCCGTACGACATCCGCGGCCACCAGATCGGCGAAGTCCGCGTACCGCTGCCGACCGCTGACGTGGCCGAGCGCCCGGAAGAAGAGCCCGATCCCCGACGTGCCCGCATAGAGGTCCGCACCCACCGGTTCGATGTCGCTCACCCCCGCGGCGACCGTGCGTGTGCCCAGCCAGCCGACCCGGTCTCCGCTGACGGAGGCAAGGCGCATGAGCCGGTCACCGATCTCCTCCGCCGCGCCGAGCGCCCTTGCGGGCAGCGCGGAGCCGCCGGTCGCGGCGGTTCCCGTACCCCGGCCCGAGCCGGCGGGGGCCGTGCGGCGGCTTTCGGGCGGGCAGAGCTCCGCGAAGGCCGCCCCGATGATCCACTCCTGCCGCTCGCGGTCGTCGCGCCCCAGACGGCGCAGGCGCCTTCGTACGAGATCCAGCGGCGACTCGGCGAGAAAGTCCGGGATGCGCAGGCCGTTGTCGAGCAGCAAGTCCCGTGCTTCCGGCAGAACTTGGAAGAAGGGGATGTCGCCGCTCAGGAGCGCGTCCAGTTCGCTGCGGACGATCATTTCCCGGTGCGGCGCCCCCTGCCAGCCGGAGCACAGGCGGGCCACGCTCTGCTCGCGGTCCAGGGCGTCGCGGGCGAAGGTGGGATGGAAGCTCTCCGTGAGGACCTGGCCGTACACATAGGTGGCGCGATGCAGATAGCGCACCGGATGCCCGGCGAACCCGTCGATCAGGCCGCCGGGGGCGAGCAGTTCGGCGCGGTGTTCCCGCAGCCACTCGTACCCGGTGCGGAACCCCGCGAGGACGGCGTCGGTGTACTCGCCCGGGTTGATCAGGGCTCCGTCGGCGGTGCGGGGGCGGTTGTCGGCGGCCGGGACCTCTACTTCCCGGCTGACCAGGCGGATTCTGTCGGTGCCCATGTCCTGCGGGACGAGGACGGGCACCAGCCACGGCTGCCCGCCGGAGCCGTTGATGCCGCTCAGGTCGGTGGTCCTGGTGCGGCCCGACTCCTGGCCGACCAGGGTCTTGCCGGGCAGCAGGCCGCTGGTGAAGACGGAGGCGCGCAGCACTTCCGCCGCCGGGTCGGCCGTCGCGGGGTTGCCGGGTTCCCATACGGCGGCGCTGCCGCCCGCCGGGTGGAAGAGCGCCTCCAGGTCGATGAGGACGGGATGGGCGCCCGCCGCGATGAGGTTCTCGTGGTGCAGGTCGGTGCCGTTGAGGACGTAGACGAGACAGAGCAGGGCCCCGAGGCGCCGGTAGAACTCGGCCGCCTCCCGCGGCGACGCGCACGGGCCGGGCCGCACCAGCTCGACCCACCCGTGGTCGCCGCGGTCCACCACCCGCGGAGTGCTCAGCTCAAGGCCGCTGTCGTGGACGAAGCGGGCGACGAGTGCGTTGAAGGCGGTGTCCACACCGAGGGAGCGCGGCTTGTAGATGACGGCGCCGCCGTCGGTGAAGTCCACCCGGGCCACGCTCTGGCCGCCGTTGTGCGTATCGCCCTGCCCGAAGGCGACCGCACTCACGGAGGGCGCCTGCTCCGCCAAGTGACGGGCCGTCAAGGCGTGCGTGACCTCGCACAGGTCATCGCGCAGATGGCGGGCGAACCGCAGACGGGTCGTGACCCACTGCTCCATGACTTCGGTGACACGGCGGGCCAGTACGGGATACCGGGCCCAGAACTCCGCCCGGTATCCGGGCGTGGTGAGTCGCTCGGTGAAGGCGGCGAACCGCTCCTTTGGCGTGGAGCCGTCCAGCGAGTTCCGCTCGCGCGCCAGATTGACCTCGAGGATGACGGTGGGGCCGAGCGTCATGTCGAGCTGTTGCAAGGGAAGGTCCGAACACAGCGCGTCGGCGAGGCCCTTGATGTCCTCGACGGCGGGATCCGCGTCCAGTTGTGCCCGCAGCCGGGCGCGGGCGCGGCGCACGAGCGGCTCGGCCAGGCGCATCAGGGGCGGCAGCGGCGGGTCCGGCCGGTCGCCGCCGTGCCCGTCCTGTGCCCCGCTCCCGGCGCCGTACCTCTCGCAGGCATCTGCGAAGGGCCCGGCCCAGGCCGGGGGAAAGGCACCGGGCAGCCGGGCCGCCACGTCCGCCGGGTCCTCGCCCAGGAGGAGCCGCAGCTGGTCGGGACCGACCCCCGCGGTCCGCAGGTTGTCCGCGAAGGACGACGCGTCGCGGAAGGGGGCCATCCGCTGCCATCCGGCGAACCTGCTGTCGCCGCCCGTACCGGAGCGCGGCTCCGCCGGGGGCGCGCCCGCCAGGCGTTCGGTGACGTACAGCGTCCGAGCCTGCTGCGCGGCGGTGCCGGACGGCCCGGCGCTCCGGCTCTCTTCCGTCCCGGACATGACGATCCCCTTCCAGTCGGCTTCCGGTCGGTGGCACAAGGCAGGCCCGGCGAGACCTGAGGGTCTTCGCCGGGCCTGCGGTGATGAAGGGTCAGCAGCAGTGCCAGTAGCTGATCGTGAGGGTCTTCACGGCACCGCTCTTGGCCTGTACCTCGGTGCGCTCGCCGGGAAGGGCGGAGACAAGGTCCACGCTGCCCGACGGGTGGTCCGCGTTCGCCTCGAGGACTTCGCCGAGGAGTCCCGGGGCCGGGTTGGTGTTCATGTCGTCATTCCTTTCGTCGGGTGCTTTTCCGTTCCGCCGGCCTCGTGGGAGGCCGACGGAATCCTGTGAGGTCACTGGTCAGAGGCGGTCAAGGCCAGCGGTCCAAGGCCAGAGGCCCAAGGTCAGAGGACCTTCTCCATGCCGCCGTCGATGAGGTAGTCGGCCCCGGTGATGTACGAGGCGGCGGGCGAGCCCAGGAAGGCGATCAGGTTGGCGACCTCCTGCGGCGTGCCCCAGCGGCCGGCCGTGACATGGGCCATCGCCGGGAACTCCTCCGCGAACTGCTCGAAGGACTCGACGCCCCACTCCTTGCTCAGCCGGGGCCCGTACTCGTCCCACAGCGGCGTCGTGATCAGCCCGGGGGACACCGAGTTCACGCGGATTCCGCGCGGGCCGAGGTCGTCGGCGAGACCCTTGGACCACGCCCGCAGGGCCGCCTTCGACGACGCGTAGAAGTACGGGCCCTGGCTCGGCCAGCGGCCGACGCTGGAAGCGATGCTGACCACGGCCTCCCGCAGCTGGGGCAGCAGTTCACGGGTCACCCGGACCGCGGAGTTCAGGTTGAGGTCGAAGCCGCGCTGCCAGACCTCCTCGGTGAGCCCGTCCAGGCCCGTGATCGGCATGCCGGCGAGGCCGCCGACGCCGTTGACCAGGACGTCGACGCCGTCCGGGAACTCCTCGGCCGCCCGCTGGGCGAGCAGCTTGGCGCCCTCTTCGGTCGTCAGGTCGCCCTCGAAGGTGAGCGCGCCGCTCTCCTTGAGCTCCGCGGACACGTTCAGGTCCGCGCCCAGGACGCGCGCGCCCTCCGCCAGGAAGGTGCGGGCTGTCGCCGCTCCGATGCCCCGGCCCGCCGCGGTGATCACGACCGACTTGCCTGCGTACCCCAGATCCATGCTCAATTTCCCCTATCGGTTACTGGATTGCGTTCTGTTCCGGAGCCGGTTCATGCCGGGAGACGGGACAGCGTTTCTTGTACGCGCTCCTGGATCGCGGGATCCATGAGCGCGGTCGGCGGGTCGAGCAGCCCGAAGACCCGCAGGCAGCTGAGGGCCAGGGAGCCGTCGAGGGTCGCCGCGATCTGGGTCCGGCCCACCAGTTCGAGGGCTTGCAGCGTTTCCGGCGTCCGCTCGCCCTGGACGCCGGGGAAGCTGAGATCGCTGAGCAGCGTCATCGTCCAGACCGGATCGACGACCTGCTCGGTGAGGCGCCGGAAGTACGCGGCGGGCTCCGCCCCTTCCCCGTCCTCGCGCAGGTGATCGCGCAGGGCCAGGGCCTGCATGGCGGCGAACGCCATGCCCTGCCCGTAGCGCGGATTGAGGCTGCACACGGCGTCGCCCAGCATCAGCAGGCCGCGGGGGAAGGAGCCAAGGCGCTCGTAGCGCCGCCGCAGGCTGGCCGGGAAGCGGTAGCGGCGCGCCTCCGTCAGCGGCTCGGCGGCCTCCAGGATCTCGTGGATGTCCGGGGCGGCCAGGGACTTGGCGAAGGTGTGGAAGCCCTCGGCATCGGTGGGCGGGTGGTCCCCGAGCACGCCGTAGAGCGTCACCACGGCACGGTCGCCCTCCACCCGCTGGCACGAGCCGCCGCGCGGGGAGTCGGGGGTGGCGACGATGTTGATGCAGACGTCACCGGCGAAGGCGTCGGCGGGCGCCCGTACGAAGCGGGTCGCGTACCCCACGTCGACCTTGAGCTTCTCCTCCTCGACCCGCCCGTGACCGTGCTCCTCCAGCCATACGGGGGTGCGCGAGCCACGGCCCGTGGCATCCACGACGAGGTCGGCGGCCAGCTTCTCGCCGCCGTCGGGCCCCAGGAACACCCCGTCGACGACGCTTCCGTCGCCGGAGAAGGAGAGCCCGGCGACGTCCCGGCCGCCGAGCAGCGTCACCTGCGGGAGCGCTTCGGTGCGGGCGCGCAGATGGCGCTCCCTGAAGATGCGGGAGCTGATCACGGTGGAGAGGCCGGAGTCGCCCTTGACCAGGGGATGGCCGCCGATCACCCAGCGGACGTCCCTGGCGATGTCCGCGGCGTTGGCGCCGCCGGCCACCATCTCCTCGCCGACACCGGGGAACAACTCCTCCGCGATCTGGTAGCCGCGGGCCAGGAAGTCGTGCGCGTGTCCGCTCTGCGGGACCCCGCGCCGCTGCTCGTCGGCGGGGTCGTCCCGCTCCACGACGGTCACCCGCCCGTAGACGTCGGCCAGTACCCGGGCCGCGAAGAGGCCGGCCGGACCGGCGCCCAGGACGACCGCGTGGCCTTCTGCGCGAGATTTCATGGCGAGCCGCTCCTCGTAGTCGTTACGCGACCTTCCGAGTTTCTATTTGCGACGGTCGCAACGATCGGAACAGTTGCCACGTCAGGAACAGTTGCTACGTCCGGAACAGCCGCAACGATCGGAACAGTCGGAAGAACGCAGCCCAAAGTAGGGGCAGGCCACCCACGGCACGCCCATCGCACGGGCACAATCCATGGCCCGCGCAGGATTACCGGCGTATTACCGGCGGCTGTTTCCCCGCCCGCCGACATTCCCTAGGCTCACGCAAATCGTGCTGGCACAGCGGGGGACGGGAGAGTGTCTGCCTCCCCACACCGGAGGAGAGATGATGGAATCGGCAGCGACGGAACCCCAGCTCACCGAGCCGTATTTGACCACCGTGCTGTCGAGTTCGGGCCTCGGCGTCGAATATGTCCGGGCCGAAGGCAACACGGTCTTCCACCTCGACGCCGACGGCGATGAAATTCCGGTCACCGACTACTGCGGCGGATACGCGTCACTGATCCTGGGCCACAACAATGCCGAGATAACGGCCCACGCGAAGTCCGTTCTGGATTCCGGCATCCCGGTCTACGCCCAGTTCTCACGCCACCCCGAGGCGAACCGGCTCGCGGCAAAGCTCAACGAGATCGTCGCCCGCGAGACCGGAGCCACCGAGCCCTACTTCGCGCACTTCGCCAGCACGGGCGCCGAAGCGATCGAAACGGGCGTCAAGCACGCGGAGTTCGACCGGGTGCTCAAGGTCGGGGCCCTGATGGGCGAGATCGAGGCGCACATCGAGCAGGCGCGCGAGGCGGCGAGGGAAGGCACCCTCACGGTGGCGGAATCCGCCTACCGCAAGGCCGCCGCGGAAACACCGTCCGGGTCGCCGCAGGACGCCTTCGAGCACCTGGCCGGCGCCGTGGCCCGGCACAACGGCGAGGTGGCGGGACGCCCGCCGGTGCTCGTCGCGCTGGAGGGCTCGTTCCACGGAAAGCTGATGGGCAGCGTCCAGCTCACCCACAACAGCGGCTTCCGCTCGGCGTTCGGCGGCCTCGGCGCCCGGGCGCTCTTCGTCCCGCACGACCAGCCCGACGTACTCACCAAGACCGTGGACGGCGTACGGGCGCAGGCCCGCGTCCTGGACGTGGTGGTCACCGACGGTGTCGCCGATGTCGTGGAGCGCGACTTCCCCGCCTTCTGCGCCTTCCTCGTCGAGCCGATCCAGGGCGAGGGCGGCATCCGCGCCCTCGACCGGGACGCCGCGGCGCACATCCAGCGCGTGTCCGCCGACGCGGACTGCCCGCTCCTCATCGACGAGATCCAGACGGGCCTCGGCCGCACCGGAGCTTTCCTCGCCAGCTCCCACGTGGGCCTGCGCGGTGACTACTACGTCCTGTCCAAGAGCCTGGGCGGCGGCATCGCCAAGAGCTCGGTCGTCCTGGTCCACCAGAGCCGCTACCGGGGGGAGTTCGAGCTGGTGCACAGCTCGACCTTCGCCAAGGACGGCTTCTCCACCGCCATCGCGCTCAAGGTCATCGAACTCCTCGAAGCGGACGGCGGCGCTGCCTACCGCCAGGTCGTGGAGCGCGGCGAGGCGCTGCGCGCGGCGCTCGACCGCGTACGTGCCGACTTCCCCGAGGTCGTCAAGGACACGCGCGGCAAGGGCCTGTTGCAGGGCCTGGAGTTCCACGACCAGTCCGCGTCCGCGTCGCCGACGATCAGCGGAGCCGCTCAGGGCGGCATCCTCGGCTACGTCGCCGCCGGGTACCTCCTCGGCGCCCACCGCATCCGGGTCCTGCCGACGGCCAGCGCCCCGAACACCCTGCGGTTCGCGCCTTCCCTGCACCTGACGGACGAGGAGGTCGCCGGCCTGGAGACGGCACTGCGCGACTGGTGCGGGCTGCTGCGGGACGAGGACGAGTCCCGCCTGACGGGCTGACGCCTCTCGCTTCCGCCGCTCTTTGCGCGCCGCCCGGGCCCTTGCTCCGGGCGGCATGCGCGGCTTTGTTCCGGTTTGTTCCGGGCGGCGGTGCGGGGCTTCAGGCCACCCGCTCGGCCAGGAACGCCTCCCAGGTGCGCCCGCCGTGCACCGCGCCCGCCGCCGGAGCGAGGTTCACGCCCTCGCGGTACGCGCGGCCCGCCTTGCCGGGCATCCGCATGCCAAGGACCGGGCGGCGGCGTCCGGTGGCGCCCAGGTAGGAGCGGACCACGTCGTCCATCGTGTACACCTTCGGTCCCGCCAACTCGGCCACCAGACCGGCCGGTTCGCCGAGCGCCAGCTCGACAAGGCGCTGCGCGACGTCCCGTACGTCGACCGGCTCCAGGCGCATCCCGGGTGCCGGAACGAGCGGCAGCTTGGCCATCTTGGAGACCATGTCGTGCACCAGGTCGTGGAACTGGGCGGCCCGCAGCATCGTCCACGGGATGCCCGAGCCGGTGATGGCGTCCTCCGCCGCGCGCTGCGTCGCGAACCACGCCATCGGCATCCGGTCCGCGCCGATCACCGAGATGTGCACGATGTGCTTCACCCCGGCGGCCTTGGCCGCCTCGACCAGGTGGCCCGCGACCACGTCGTCGCCCTTGGCGCCGCCGGCCAGGTGTAGCACCGTGTCCACCCCGGCCAGCGCGTCGGCGACGCCCTCGCCGGTCTTCAGGTCGCCGGTGACGTAGGTGATCCCCTCGGTGTCCTGCCGCTCGCTGCGGCTGAGCACCCGCACCGGTGTGGCGGGCGCCGCCTGGCGCAGCAGCGGGAGGACGTGGCTGCCGAGCGTGCCCGTACCGCCGGTGACCAGGATCGTGGCGTCAACAGTCATCATGTACCCCTAAGTTGCTTGTTCTGTGGTGTGCGAGCTTCGGTTCTGCTGCTCTGACACGCCGCTGTGGGGGGATGTGACAGATGGACGAAAAGAATCTTGAAAAGAGTCCCGGGAAGGGCCTTGGGGAGGGCCCGGAGGGTCGCGGGGGGAACCAAGAGGGCCGCGCGAGGAGCAGCCTGCGGGCCGAGGATTTCGAGGCCCACCGCTCACACCTGCGCGCGGTCGCCTACCGTATGCTCGGCTCGCTCGCGGAGGCCGAGGACGCGGTGCAGGAGACCTGGCTACGGGCCTCCGCCGCCGATACGAGCGAGGTGGCCAACACCGGCGGCTGGCTCACCACCATCGCCACCCGGACCTGCCTCAACGTCCTGCGCTCCCGCGCATCGCGCCGCGAGGAGGAACTGGAGACCGCCTACGGCGCCGACCGTCCGGACGGCCGCCCCAGCCCCGAGCAGGAGGTGGAGGCCGCCGACGCCGTGGGCATCGCCCTCCTCGTCGTGCTCGACACCCTCACTCCCGACGAACGCCTCGCCTTCGTCCTGCACGACCTCTTCGCGATCCCCTTCGACGAGATCGCCGCGATCCTGGAGCGCACCCCCGCCTCCGCCCGCCAGCTCGCGAGCCGCGCCCGGCGCCGGGTCCGGGGCACCACCCCCGCCGTGCCCGACTCCTCCCGCCAGCAGCAGGCCGTATCCGCGTTCCTGGCGGCGACCCGTACCGGCGACTTCGAGGCGCTGGTCGCGCTGCTCCACCCGGACGTGGTCCTCACCGCCGACCCGGCCGTCATCCCGACCCCGGAGCCGGTCGTCGTCCTCGGCGCGCACACGGTCGCCAAGGGCGCCATGGCGGCCACCGGACGCGCCCAGTTCACCGGACCGGCCCTCCTGGACGGCGTCCTCGGCCTGGCCATGGCCCCGAACGGGCGGCTGCGCCTGGTCCTCGCCTTCACCGTCCACCCCGACAGTGGGCTGATCACCGCGGTCGACGTGATCGCGGAACCGCAGCGCCTTGCCGCGCTGGAGCTGGCGGTCGCCTGAGGGACGTCCAGCTGCTCAGGCGGCGCAGGCGCGCAGCTGCAACAGTTCCGGAGCCAGCAGCGTGACCCGGCCCGCCTGCTGGTCGTAGGAGATCAACCGGTCCCTGCGGAACACCCCCAGCGCTCGGTTGACGGTGACCCGGGTGAGCCCGAGCAGCTCCGCGAGCTGCTGCTGCGAGGCAGGCAGGTCCACCACGCCCGCCGGGTCGGCGGACTCCAGCAGCCAGGCGGCGAGCCGTGCCGGTGCGGGCAGCAGGGACGCCACGACGCGCTCCTGCTGACGCCGGGCCTCGGCCGCCAGAACCCGCAGCACATGACCTCGTACGGCGGCGACATCATCGACGAGGGAAAGGAAGACGAGCCGGGGCAGTGCCCGTACGCGCACCTGCGTCTGGGCGGTGAACGTCGCCGTATGCCCGCGGCCGTCGATCACCGCGGTCTTGTCCAGCGCGCACGGCCGGTCCCAGGCCCCGTGCCGGACGACCGCCCCCTGCGCGGTGACGGAGGTCGCCGCCACGCCTCCGCTCAACAGCAACACCAGGTCATGCGCGGGCCGGCCCTCGCGCCGAAGGCACTCCCCGCGGTCGTGACCCTCGACCCTCGAAGCCGCCCAGAGCTCGCCCAACCGCGCCGCCGACAGCCCGGCAAGCAGCGGGATCCCGGCGAGAGCCAGCCACGGAGGTGCAGGTCCTGACGGGGGTGTATCTCCTGACGGAGGTGTACGTCCTGACGGGGGTGTACGACCTGACGGAGGTGTATCTCCTGATACAGACGCGCCCATGCCCCGGACACTAGCGTCCCCGGCATGTGGACCATCGAACTGCGCTTCACCACCGACAACGCCGAACACACCGCCGCCCGCCTCGCGGCCCGCCCCGCCCACCGAGTCGCCCTCGCCGCCCTCCACGCGGACGGCCGACTCCACGCGGCAGGCCCCTTCGCGGACGACTCGGGCGCACTCCTCATCCTCGACGTCCCGACCCGCACCGCACTCGACGCCGTACTGGCCGCCGACCCCTACTTCCACCTCCCGGCCGTCCAACTGACGAACATCCGCGAGTGGTCGCCGGTGGTGGGCCCCGAAAGCCGGTAGGTACCTGACATCAAGCACTCTGACCAGCACATATTTACGCCTCGGTACCCACGCGGTACCGTTTGTGGATGCCCGCTCTCAACGTGGAATTCAGCGACCAGGAGCTCGAGGAGCTGCGCGCCCTCGCCCAGGAACAGGGCACCACCATGAAGGCCGTCGTCCGTGAGGCGATGGCAGACAAGATCGCCCGCCACCGGGCGCTGCGCGAAGCCGCCGAGATGTTCCAGGCCACCTTCCGCGACCCCGCCCTCGCCGACGCCATCGCAGCCGCCGGCATCGACGACGGACCCGTCCCCAGCTCGACGGGACGGGCCGCCTGACCCATGGCACCCGTCCTGCACATCGACGTGCCGTGGCTGCTGCAACAACACGAAGCGGCCCTGCCCGAGCAGCCTCTGGTGTCGGACTTCTCCGCACTCGTCGCGGCCGTGGCCCGCCACCGCGTCGACCCGCCCCGCCTCGGATACGACTCCGACGCCTCCTGGCGCGCCGCGGCCCTGCTCCAGACCCTCGCCCTCTTGCGGCCCCTGCCTGCCTGCAACGTCCGCTTCGCCTGCGCGATCACCGTTGCCTACATGCACGCCTCCGGACAGGGACTCGACGCACCCTTCGGTGAACTCGTAGACCTGACCAAACAGTTGATGACCGCCAAGGCGGACGTCTTCACCGCGGCCGACCGGATCCGATCCTGGCGGATCTAGGAACTCGCCGGCGCCCGGAAGCGCACACCCGCCCGAAAACCAGTGGAGCCGCGCTCCCGGGTGCCCCTACCGTGTTCCCGCCCGCAGCCACCCCTTCCGGCAAGGACGTGCCGTTGTACACCAAGTGAGACACCCCGAGCGCTGATCCACCGCGCGACGCAGCTGTGCGCCGCGCTTCTTTCCGCTGCGGTCTTCTCGCTGTCCTCTCACTGGAACCGGTGTATCTCCATGTCAAAGAACTGGGTGATCCTGCCCGCCCGCTCGTCGATCCTTCCCTCCCGCTGCCGGCCTGCCTGGCAGTCGCCGTACGGTCCGCCGCCGCGCCGGTCGCACCGCGGCCGGTGGGTGCCCGCGCCGGGGCTGGCCAGCTCTGAGTCCGTCGTGCGGCGCGAGTACTTGAGCAGTCGGAGCGTCTGAGGTCTCTCCCTGACGCACACCCCTGACGCGCATGTGGGCCCCGATCGCGGTCGGGGCCCACATGTCGCTGCCTCTGCCTCTGCCCCTGTCTCTACTCGCTGCTCACGCCCGACGCAGCGCGGAGCGGCCCGCGAAACGAGCCGAGTCGCCCAACTCCTCCTCGATGCGGATCAGTTGGTTGTACTTCGCCGTGCGGTCGGAGCGGGAGAGGGAGCCGGTCTTGATCTGTCCGCAGCCGGTCGCCACCGCCAGGTCCGCGATGGTGGTGTCCTCCGTCTCGCCCGAGCGGTGCGACATGACCGCCGTCCAGCCCGCCTGGTGCGCCGTGGCCACCGCGTTCAGCGCCTCGGTGAGGGTGCCGATCTGATTGACCTTCACCAGGACGGAGTTGCCGACGCCGGTGCGGATGCCCTCGCGCAGCAGCGTCTCGTTGGTGCAGAACACGTCGTCGCCGGTGAGCTGGCAGCGGTCGCCGACGCGGGCGGTCAGCTCGCGCCAGCCGTCCAGGTCGTTCTCCGCCATCGGGTCCTCGATGGAGACGATCGGGTACGAGTCGATGAGCTTGGCCAGGTAGTCCGCGTTCTCGGAGGGGGTGCGGCGCACTCCCTCGCCCGTGTAGTCGTACACGCCGTCGCGGAAGAACTCCGACGACGCCGGGTCCATGATCAGGCCGATGTCCGTGCCGGGGCGGTAGCCGGTGCGCTCGATGGCGCTCATCACGAAGTCGAGCGCTTCCTCGGCGGTACGCAGCGCGGGCGCGAAGCCGCCCTCGTCGCCGACGCCCGTGGAGTGCCCGGCGGCCAGCAGATCGCGGCGCAGGGTGTGGAAGACCTCGCTGCCCATGCGTACGGCTTCGGCGAAGGTGTCCGCGCCCACGGGCGCGATCATGAACTCCTGGAAGTCCAGCGGATTGTCGGCGTGGGCACCGCCGTTGACGATGTTCATCATCGGCAGCGGCAGGAGGTGGGCGTCGGCGCCGCCGAGGTACCGGTAGAGGGGCTGGCGGCGGGACGCCGCGGCGGCCTTGGCGGCAGCGAGGGACACGCCGAGGATCGCGTTGGCGCCGAGCCGGGACTTCGTGGCGGTGCCGTCGAGGGCGACGAGCGCGGCGTCGAGCCCCGCCTGGTCCGCCGCGTCCCGGCCGCGCACGGCCGCCGCGATCTCCCCGTTGACGTGGGCCACCGCGCGGTCCACGCCCTTGCCGTGCCAGCGCGCGGAGTCCCCGTCGCGCAGCTCCACGGCTTCCCGGGCGCCGGTGGACGCGCCGGAGGGGACGGCCGCGCGCCCCAGGTGTTCGTCCCTCAGCACGACGTCGACCTCGACCGTGGGGTTGCCCCGGCTGTCGATGATCCGGCGGGCGGTGACGGTCTCGATGGTGGCGTCGACGGCCCCGGCCGCTGCTGTTTCGGACATGGGAGATCCTCCCCGTTGTCGTGTGCCGTGGCCCCGGCTGCGACAACGCTGGCGCTGAGCCCGACGAGACGAAACCATACAGCAATGCTGCACAGTTAGGCTGATCAGTTTTGCTGTGCACCTCCACTCTTCGGCGTCTCTGCCCAGGTCAGGCGTACGGCTTTGCTGAGCGGCGGCGCGGTAAAGTGCCCTATGCCCACCCCGGAATCCGCCGCCATCGCCGCAGAACTGCGTACCGCGATGGGCAAGCTCACCCGACGCGTCAAGCACGAGGACCGCATCCCGCTGGGCCAGGTCGCCGTGCTCGGCGCACTCGACCGCGAGGGCGCCATGACCACCAGCGACCTCGCCGCCAATCAGCACGTACGCCCCCAGTCGATGGCCAGGGCGGTGGGCCTGCTCATGGAACAGAACCTGATCACCCGCCGGGCTCACCCCACGGACGGCCGCAAATCACTGGTCGAGCTGTCGGACGCGGGCCGAGCAGCCCTCGAAGCGGAACGCGGCCGCAGGGCGGGCTGGCTGGCCCGGGCCATCGAGGCCGAACTCACGGACGAGGAAAGAACCCTGCTGTCCCAAAGCGCCACCCTCCTGGACCGCCTCGCCGGACGTTAGCCGGGGGGCCCGCCATCCGCGGGAAGGCCGAGGCGGCCGTGCAGCCGCCCCGGCCCCTGTGCCGGCTTCAACTCCAGTGCACGAAAGGCACCCTCAGCGATCCCTGGCGAGCGCGTACAACTCGCCCAGCAGGCTCCCCTCGGTGGCGACGAGAGCATCGAAGGTGCCCTCCTCGCGGATCCGTCCGTGTTCGAGGACGATGACGCGGTCCGCCATGCGCACGTTGTCCAGGCGGTGCGTGACCACCACCGTGATCCGGTCCGGGGCCATCTCACGCAGCTCGCGGAAGATCATGTGCTCGCCGCGGGCGTCCATCTCGCTGGTCGGCTCGTCCAGGACGAGCACGGCCGGCTCGCGGTACATCGCCCGCGCACAGGCCAGACGCTGCCACTGCCCGCCGGACAGTTCATGCCCGCCCCAAACCGAGCGGGCCAGCAGGGTGTCGAGCTGGTCGGGCAGGCCCTTCAGTACGTCGCTCATGCCGACACGGCCCGCGGCGTCCCAGATGAGTCCGTCGCTGTGTTCCCGCGGCTGGCCGAGCGTGATGTTCTCCCTGGCGCGCAGTGGCCAGTGCCCGTTCTTCTGGGGTACGAGGCCGACGTGCCGCCACGCCGATTCCGCGTCGGCGGTGGCCAGATCGGTGTCGTCCCAGTGCACGGTTCCGCCGGTCGGCACGGTCAGTCCGGTGAGCATGCGGATCAGGGTCGACTTGCCGGCGCCGTTCTCGCCGACCAGGGCGACGACCTCCCCGCGGTCGAGGGTGAGAGTGATCGGGTGCAGGGCGGGAGTGGCCCGGTCGGGGTAGGTGAACGCCGCCCCGTCCAGACGGATCTGCTGCGGCGCCCTGGCCCGGGTGGTGCCGCGGGAGGTGGTCATGGAGCGCACCTCGTCGATGAAGGTGTAGTAGTCGCTGAGGTAGAGGCCGTGGTGGAACATCACCGCGCCGTACCGCACGATCGAGTTGAGGGCGCGCCCCGCCGTCTGCGAGGCGACGATGGCCGTGCCCGCAATGGCCGTGGACATCGCACCCGAGAGGGCGAGCGCGGCCAGCGACGCCCACATGCCGAGTGTGAACACGCCCGCGAGGAAGGCCGCGAGCAGCGTCACGAACAGATACGGGCGTGCACCTTCGAGCTCACGCCCGACGACCCTGCGGCACATGTCCTGGTACCAGGAGTGCAGATAGGGGCGCATGGTGTTGGCCCGCAGTTCGTCGGCGAGCTCCGGTGTGGTGAGCCACCAGCGCATCATGCCGCGCACGTTGCGGGCGGAGAGGGTGCGGTCGTGGACGCGGTAGTCGATGCGTGCGGCGATCACGCCGCCCAGGCCCCGCGGAATCACCGAGAGGAGCAGTACGCCGAGGAGGAGCGGGTGGAGTGACGTGAGGACGGTCGCGGCGGACATCAGCTGGACGACACCGTTGGTGAGGGTCTTGGCGTCATCGGCGATGTCGACCGCGCGCAGGGCGCCGAACTCGGCAGCCTGGCTCCTGTCGGTGAACCCCGGCGTGTCGTAGGCGGAGAGTTCGGCTCTCATGTGGAGGTCGACCAGGGTGAGATCGGCGGCGGAGGCGATCTTCGGATTCAGGCGCCGGGTGGCCCAGTCCGCGAGGATCCACATACCGGCGCCCACCCCCATCGCGACGACCGCGACGGCCAGGGCCGGCCAGGCTGCCGCGAGCCCTGTCCGGGCGTCGGAGGTGGCGAGCTCGGGCAGCGCCTTGGAGACCGCGGTGAGCATGACGGCCGTGCCGAGCCCGGAGAGCAACTGGCACAGGAGGACGGTGATCGTCATACGCCGGTCGACGGACCAGGCGAGCCGGGCCGTCTGGGCGAGCGCCGTCGGAATCCGGCGGGCCATGTCCCACAGGGTCGCGTGCTCCATGGCCTTGCGGTGCTTGCGCCCGTTGTAGTCGAGCTCGGCGGGGGCCGAGGGCTGCGGGGCCGCGGGGCGTGGGGCGGGGACGTCGGTGGTGTCGTCCGGGGGGACGGCGGAGCTGTCATCCGTTGCCGTTGCCGTCGCCGGCCTCGAGCCACCGATGTGCGGCCACCTCATGCGAACACCCCCGCGGTGAGCCGGTCCAGAGTGCGGCGGCCACGCGCGGAGACGTGCAGGTCGTTGTGCGTGTCGCCGTGCGTGTCGCCCCGGGTGAGGGCAGTGACCGCATCCAGTGCGGCGAGGCACTTCAATGCGACGCCTTCCTGCGGCGTCAACTCGCGTCCATAGCCCCTGAAGAAGGCGGTGCGCAGATCCGGTCTGCCGTCCCACACTCCGCAGGCCATGCGGACGAAGTCCTGCACGACCGGGGCGAATCTGGCTCGTCCGAAGCCGACCCATGCGGCCTGCTGCGACCAGAGCAGGTTCTTCGGCTGTGCGTCGCCGTGGATGAACCCGAGCTGCAACGGCCCGGCCAGACGCAGGTGTTCCGCGAGACGCCGGACGAGTCCGTGCTCCGTCGCCGTCAGCCGTCCCCCTGCCTGATCCAAGAGCCTGCCCGCGTCCTCCGCCGTGGTGTACAGCTCCTGCTCGGCCTCAAGGCGCCGGTGCCCCGTCAGTTCACCGGCCGCGTGAAGCCGGGCCAGGAGGAGACCGCCCTGCCGGTGTGTCTCGTACTCCTCGGCCGGTGTGAGCGGGATTTCCGGTACGGGGCGGCCGTGGACGCCGGTCGTCAGCAGCGCCAGATGATGGGCGCTGGAGGCGCGTAGCTGGGGCGCCCGGCCGCCTCCCAGTGCGGGGGCGGCGTGTCGCAGGGCGAAGGTCTCCCTCTCGTACGCCACCGGGTGCGGGGAGACTTTCAGGAAGAACCGGCAGCGGTCGGCCCGGACCACTTCCCAGCCCCGCGCGTTCCCGCGCGGTGAGGCGGTGTCCCGGATGTGCTCGACGGCTCCGATCTCGCCCTCGACCCAACCTCGCAGGACCGTCGGGAGCGTCTTCTTGTCGCTCATGCGCCCCACCTCGCCGACGGTCGGGACGCGGAGGCGAACGGGGCCCGGCGCGCGTCAGCCGGACGCCCGAGAGCGTCGGGGCCGACGGCCTGCACGGGAGGATTTTCGAACGCGGGGCAGAGGGCGGGAAGGCGACGCACGGGGTTCATGGATTTCTCCTGGGTAGGGGAGCGGGTAGAGCACCGGGGACAACGCCGCTGATCACAGCGCCGATACGGGCCGTGCCGGGGGACCAGTCGAGCGCAGGTGCGAAACGAGGCCGGGAGGGCAAGTGCTGTGGGCCTAAGCCCCTGGCACTCGGGCGTTCGATTCACTCGTCACGGGTACGGCGGCGAAGTCATGACCCGAGCGGGGGATTGCATGGGGTGCACGTGATGCACGTGGTGACGAGAACACCGGTCTCCCTGGATGAGGTGCGGACGGATGTGAGCAGCGGACGGAACCCTCGTCGACGCCACTGACAATCAGCGGGGTGCGGTGCCGCGATCCGGACAATCCAAGAGCCGGTCCGACCTCGGGCAGACAGCCAGGGCGCGGCTCTGTGGCCAGGGCCGCAGCCGGAAGAAAGGATTCTCGAACCGAGCACCACAACCCAGCAGTTGCCCGCCCGACGAGATGGCTTGATCTGCCCGCACGGAGCCCCCGCCCAGCTCACTGACCGGCGCGGCGGCCTGCCGACGGACACATCTGCGGCTACCGTGTGCGGCTGCGGAGCCAGACCACAGGCTGTGCCGCAGCCACGGCGGGCAGTCGGCGGTGCAGGCCGGACATGGTCATGCGGCGCTCGAGGCCCGGGCGGCGAGTTCGGTGAAGCGGGACTCCCACACATCGCGGATGGACCTGCTGATCAGGGTGCGCAGCACGGGCCACTGCGCCAGCAGCAGGTCCGGGTCGAGGAAGGCGATCAGGTCCTCGCGCTGTCCCTCGGCGAGCGCCGCGCGGTACAGGCTCATGCGCGAGCGCGGACGGTCCAGGTCAAAGGAGCGCAGCCCGGACCAGACCACGTGCAGTGGCAGGCCGACCGTGCCGTGGGCGGGACCGGCCAGGTCGGTCAGGTGCTCGGGCAGGCGGCAGGCACAGCGCGCCCGCAGTACTGCTTCGGCGGACGGCTCATCGGGGAGCGGAGGCGCTACGGCCATGACGTCGACTATTGCCCATCGCGTACTCCGCGAGCGGATGCCGGTGCAGATGGCTGGCTGGATCGGGTTCGGCGAGTCAGGGTTCCGGGATGCGGCATTGTGATGAGGGCGCCGAATTGCGGGTGTTGGTGCGACGGTACGTGACGCCCGGGCGGCGTTATCTGAAGCTCGGCGGCGGTTTGTTGCGGCTGGACGAAGCCGAGTGCGAGCGATTCGCGCGGCGTCTTGCCGTGGACGCCGGGCTCGTTACCGGGGCCGCACTCGCCACTCTCCTCGAAGGCGGGTGGCGTGAGCGGAGAACCGCCGCGTGGCCCATCGCCGTGTCCCGCCGGACCGAGTTCCGCGAGGGGATCGGCGAGCTGCTGCTGGCCAGTGAGGTCTGCTGTGCGGGGTTGGCGTACTGCGTTGCCCTGGCCTCTTTCGGTACGCCGGGCGACGCCGAGCACCTCACCGCCTACCTTGATCGCTACCTGCGCCGCCCCGACCTTCACTACGACCAGAGCGTGGCCATGGGCGCCCTCGTGTATGTCGACCTCAATCTTGGTCACGACCAAGCCGCCCGCTTCCTGGCGAAGGGCGGCCTCTGGGATCAGTGGCTTCAGGGGGGGGAGCTGACGGGTGGCAGGGCGACGTCCATGCCCACGCGTACGCCACCCACTTGAGCCTCATCCGCCGGCTCTGCACCTTTGTCGAAGACTGCGCGGAGCTGCGGATCTAAGATCTGGCCCATGGGGCGGGATATGCGGATTGTGTTGAAAGGGCGCGGGGGCGCCATGCGGCTGGAGAGCGGGGAGGTGCTTGTGGTGCGGGGGCGGGCTACGTGGCGCATACCCTTGCGGGCCCTTGGCGCCGTGGAGAGTGATGGCAGGGGCTTCGTGCGGCTGCGGATCAGCGGGGACACCTCGGGGGACGGCTTTCGGGTGAGCAGCGGCAACAGCAATGCTGTGGGCGCGTTCACCGACGGGCTGCGGCAGGCCATGGAGGGTGTTGCCCCCGTGGCAGACGGCGCGGCGCTGGTGACCACCGGCCCCACGCCCCGGACGCCTCTGGCGCTCAACACCCGCGCCGCCCGGGTGACCATGGGGGTGGTCGGATATCTGCTGCTGATCGTCCTGCTGTCCACGGTCGTGGAGGATCCCGATCAGGTGTCCTGGCTGGGTGCCACCGTGTTCCTGCTGCCCTTCGGCGTCGGACTCCTGCTGGTGGCCTGGAGGTTCTTCGTGCGCGACCCGTGGATCCTGCGGCGGCGCGGCGTGACGGTGCCCGGCGAGATCGTCGACTACCGAACATCGACCAAGCAGCAGGCCATGTACCCCGTCCTGCGGTTCACGACGGCCGAGGGTGCCACGGTGACGCACGACTCGTCGGTCACCGTCCTGATGCGGCTCCGGAACCCGTCCGTGGACGTCACCTACGACCCGCAGGACCCCGGCAGAGTCCGCGGCGGCCGGGCGTTCGCCCACATGACCATGGCCCTCTTCCTCGTCGTATCCGGAGCGGCCCTGGCCCTCGTACCGCTCCTCGGATTCGTGGCGGCCGTGCTGGGCGACCTGCTGAACGGCTAGCCGGGGGCGGGTGGCGCCACGCCTTCCTCGCTTTCTTCCCGCAGGCCTATGCCGGGGTAGAACTTGCGCTGGTTCGACAAGATCATTTCCTGGGGCGTCGCGATGCCGACCGCGTCCCTGACCCGTGCGGCGAAGGCTCTGGAAGAGACCGGAACGGCGCCCTCGATGTGGCACCAGTTCTTGTACTGGCCGTAGAGCCGGGCCTGTTCGGCTCGCAGCGCCGGGGCGATGGCGCAGCGTTCGGCCAGGAAGCGGCCGGTGTGGTCCTCGGTCTCGGCGTAGGCGGTGGTGGCCGTCCGCACCCGTTGGGGGCCGGTGAGATCCCTGGAGCCGTTGAGGTAGCGGCGGGCGCCGGTGATCAGCCAGTGCAGGATGCCGGGGCCCTCCTCGGTCACCAGGACGTCGGCGAGGTTGTCGACCTTGCGGTCGTCGGTGACGGTCCGCTCGAAGGGGATCAGCTTCATCCGGCGCCAGAAGGCATAGCCGCCGGTGCCGACTTCGGGGCGGTGGTTGCCGAGCAGCCACAGTTTGTGGGTGGGCTCGAAGGAGAAGAAGTCCTGTCGCATTCTGCGGGCCTTGATGCGGTCACCGCCGGTCAGATGCTTGAAGCGGGCCTCGTCGAACCGGTCGCCGGGCTTGAGTTCGGAGCACACGATGATCCGGCGGCCGTGCAGCTCGGCCAGGTCGGTGGGGTGTCCCTCGAAGGGGCGGGCCATGAGGAAGCCGGGCGGGGCGGCGTCGGCGTAATCGCCCAGCAGCTTGACCATGACGTCCAGCAGGACGCTCTTGCCGTTCTTTCCCTGCCCGTAGAGGAACGGCATGATCTGCGCACCGACGTCACCGGTGATCGAGTATCCGAGCAGTTCGTGCAGGAAGGCGATGAGCTGCCGGCCCTCGGAGTCGTCGCCGAAGGTGTCGGTGAGGAAGCGCTGCCAGCGCGGGGTGGCCATGGGCCGGGCGGCGACGCTGGTGGCGCGCGCGTGCCGGTGTCTCCCGGGATCCGGGGCGGCGATCAGCCCGGTGTGCAGGTCGACGACCCCTTCCGGAGTGCACAGGGCGTACGGATCGGCGTCCAGGTGAGCGGCGTTGAGGACCATGCCGGGGGCGGCCCTGGCCTGCGCCAGCATGGCCTTCATGCCCGACGTGGACAGGGCACGGCGCCGGTGGCGGCGCAGGGCGGAGGCCGGGTGACGGCCTCCCGGGTCGCTCTCCGCGAGGGACTCGGCCATCTCGCCGGCCGCCCACAGCACCGCGTCGTCCTCGTCGAGCACCCACCGGTAGCCGCACCACCGGTACCAGCCGAGCCCCGGCACATGCCGGAAGTCCCGCCCGTAGAGGGCGACGAACAGCTTGGCGTTGCCCCGGTCGCTGAGGCTGTCGGGCACGAGACCGGGGTCCGACGCCTGTGGCGTCGCGGGCGCGGGCCCGCCTCGGAGGGGGTTCCCGCCTTGGACGGAGGGCTCGCCTCGGACGGAGACGGCGCGCTGTGCTTCGTGCAGGATCTGCCGGGCGATCTCGGCGGGGTCGAACAGCCCTTTACCGGGGTCGAAAAGCCCCTTGTCGGTGTCCAGGGGGCGGATCATGTGCGGACTCCCGGGACGGATCGGCGCGGCGGTTCAGAGAGCGGACGGCTCCAGGGTCACGACGGTCGTGAAGGCCGGGCGGCCCGCCTGCTGCCCGTGGACGCGCAGGCGCGGCCTCATCCGGATGTCGGGATCGGCGGACTCGGCGCGGATCAGGCACGGCAGGTCGAACTCGACGTAGCGGAAGAAGGTGGTGTCGAGACAGACCGGTGTCACATCGCGCGGGGCGGCGAAGGCCGACGCGGCCTGGGTCACCGCCTCCAGGAGAACCATGCCCGGCACGTGGTCGTGCGGGTGGTCGAACAGCACGCCATGGCTGGTGTCGGCCCGCAGCAGCCACTCGTCGGGCAGCGGCGTGGGGGGCCTGGAAGACGCGGAAGACGCGGAAGACGCGGAAGACGCGGGGGAGAGGACGACGTCCCGCTCGCTGTGGCGTCCCACGAAAGCGGGCAGCACGGGCGCCCCCGGCGGCAGGGCACGGGCGAACGCCGCCCGGGCATCGGCGTAGGGGCCGCGCAGCCGGTTGTAGATGGCCGGGGGATGGGCGCTGTAGCGGATCTCGGCCGAGCCGACGTACTCCCCGTCGATCGAGGCCTCGACGTCCGCCACCAGATGGACGGAGCCGAGGCTGCGTCTCTTCACCGCGGTGTGCGCGACGACGAGCGTCATCTCGGCGGTGCCGGGCCGCAGGCGCAGGCCGTCCGGTACGACGTCGCAGCGGAAGTACTCCCAGCCCATCCGGTAGTCGAGTGGTATCTCGTGCTGGGTGTGGCTGACGACCGCGAGGGCCTGCCGCACGCTCTCGGTGAACAGCAACGGACTGTGGCCGCGCGGCCCGGGGGTGTAGAAGGCGTGGGACCGGGGCCATGCGACGGTGACGGTCTGCACGGTCGCCGACACCTGACGCCATCCGGTGACCAGGACTTCGGAGTGGTCCCTCTTGCCGACGTACGCGGCGAGATCGGCTGCGAAGGTGTTCTGAGAGGCGTTGCATCGGCGTTCGATGGTGCCGGTCACGGTGGTTCTCCTACGAAGGCGTGCCTGCGTGTGCCGAGGTGCGGCTCGGGACCAGCAGGTCACCGCCATAAAATAGATAGTAATCTTTTTTTTGTCGAGCAAGATCGAGAGAAAGGACCCCGAGATGGCACAGCGGGAGGTGAAGCAGGAGCGGGCCGTACGCACCCGGGCCGCCCTGGTGACGGCGGCGGCCGAAGTGTTCGGTGAACTCGGCTTCGCGGGCACGACCGTCGCGAAGATCACGGAGCGGGCCGGTGTGACCCTGGGCGCCCTGTACTTCCACTTCAAGAACAAAGAAGAGGTGGCCAGGGAAATCGTCCGCAACCAGCCCCGGCTCGTGGTGCCCCCGCGCGACTCGCAGGGTCTCCAGCACGCCATCGACGTCACCATGACGTGGGCCCGCATGCTCCTCGACGATCCCATCCTGCTGGCAGGGGCGCGCCTGGTCATGGACCAGGAGCACTTCATCTCCAAGGAGGAGAACTCCCACGGCCAGTGGACCCAGTTGCTCGCCGAGGACTTCCGCACCGCTCAGCGCAAGCGGGAACTGCGCGCCAAGACCGACGTCGACGCACTGGCGCGCCTCGTCGTCAACGCCTGTACGGGGGCACAGATGCACGCCCACCTGGAGTCGGGCCGCAGGGACCTGCCCGACCGGGTCGAGGAGATGTGGCAGTGCCTGCTCCCCGCGATCGCACCGCCGGGAGCCATCGCCCGTATGCGATTCGACGCGACGTCCGGCGACGCGACGTCCGGCGACGCCACGCTCGTCGGCTTCACGCCCGGCGGCGCGAAGTGACCGCCCGCACCCCCGCCACCTCCCCTCGCGCCGTAGTCGTCACCGGGGCCACCGGCGCCGTCGGCAGGCATGTCGCCCGGCAGCTGGCCGACCACCCCGGACTGCGCCTGCTGGTGCGCGACCCGGCCAAGGCCGCCGGACTCGGCCTGCCCGGCCGGATCGTCGGCGGCGACTACGACGACCCGACCAGCCTGAAGGCCGGACTCGACGGCGCCGACAGCGTGTTCGTCGTCACGGCCAACCCCCTGCGTCCCGCGCAGGACGACAACCTCCTGAGCGCCGCCCGCGCCGCGGGTGCGCGCCATGTCGTCAAACTGTCCTGGACCGCAGTCGGCGATCCCGCCGCCGACGATCTCATCGCCGCGTGGAACCGGGCCGGCGAGGACAAAGCACGGGCCGGCGGACTCACCTGGACCGTGCTGCGCATCCCCTCACCCATGTCCAACACGCTGAGCTGGGCCTCCTCGATCCGTACGGACGGCATCGTGCACGCCTACCGAGGCGACGCCGCCACGCCCTGCGTCGACCCGCGGGACATCGCCGCGATCGCCGCCGAAGCACTCACCACATCCCGGCACACCAACGTCACGTACGCCTTCGCGGGCCCGCAGGCCCTGTCCGCGCGCGAACAGACCGCCGAGCTGTCCCACGTCCTGGGGCGCCCCCTGGAATTCGCCGAGCTGACGGCCGACCAGGCGCTGGAGCGCTGGAGCCGACGGCTTCCGGAACCCATCGCCCTGGCCCTCCTGTCCGCCGCCGAGCGGCGCGGCCGGGAAAGCTCCGCGGCGCCCGGGCCCGCTTCCGGCACGCACGAGCCCGGCGGGCCGGTTGCCGCTTCCGGCGCACAGCAACTACGTACGCCCGCTTCCGCTTCCGGCGCACAGCAGCTGCGTACGCCGACCCTCTTTCGTAGATGGGCACAAGACCACGCCTCGTACTTCCACTGATCGTCCGTCCCCTTCGCGCCGCATGGCCGGATAACGTTCCCCCGACCGCGAAACGATCATCGTTGCGCGTCGTACGAGGGGGAAGACCATGACCGTGAAACCACCGGCCGTCGCCGACGGTCCGCTCGACGGCAGAACCGTCATGATCACAGGGGCGTCCAGCGGCATCGGAGCAGCCGCCGCACGGCAGTTCGCCGAGGCCGGCGCCGCCGTCGTACTGGCCGCCCGGCGTCTGGACCGGCTCACCGGCCTCGCCGACGAGATCAACGCGCGGGGCGGGCGCGCCCTCGCCGTGGCCACGGACGTCACCTCCTCCGGTGACGTCGAACGGGCCGTCACGCTCGCGGTGGAGACCTACGGCAGCCTGGACGCCGCCTTCAACAACGCGGGCTGGGGGGCCATGGGCGTCCGGCTGCACGAGACGGACGAGGCTCTCTACGACCGCATGATGGACGTGAACGTGCGCGGCGTCTTCCACTGCATGCGCCACCAGATCCCCGTCATGCTCGAACAGGCCACCGGCGGCGCCATCGTGAACACCTCCAGTACGGCCGGTCAGTTCGCCACCGGCGCCGCGGCAGCCTACGTCGCGGCCAAGCACGCGGTCCTCGGCCTGACCCGGGCCGGCGCCGCCGAGTACGGAGAGCGGGGCATCCGTGTCAATGCCCTGATGGTGGGAAGCACCCGTACCGAACTGCTGCAAGGAGCCCTGGAGGCCGCTCCGGAGCTGGAGCAGGCCGTCGTCGCGCGGGCCATCCACAAGCGCCTTGCCGGGCCGGAGGAAATCGCCCGCGCCGCCGTCTGGCTCTGCACGGATCAGGCATCGTTCATCACCGGGGGAGCGGTGCCGGTCGACGGCGGTTGCAGCGCCGTCTGAACCACCGGCGCGACAGGGGCTCCGAACAGCAGGGGCCCTTCGTCCGCCCCCGGCGGAGGTCTCATGCCCACCACGACCCCCGCCCCCAGCACCCCGTACAGCACCAGCTCCCACATCTGGGTGAGCCGTACGCCCGCGAACCCCCGCCCCGCGCCCGCTTCCGCCCGCAGCTGCGCCTCCGCGCCGTTGACGAGATGTCCGGCCAGCGCGCTGACCGCGGCGGCGCACACTTCCGGGCGCAGCTCCTGTGCCGCCCCCGCCTCGATCATCCGGTGGAGCGCCCCGCGCCACGCCGACTCCCAGCAGGGCCCGGCGCCCGGCAGCTCCCGCGAGATGCGCGCCGAGGCCCGTACGACGGCCTCCTCCTCGAGCAGCGTCACCAGCGCCCGGGTCAGCCGGACCCCCGAGAGGATGCCCGGCGGCGCCTGGCCGGTCAGGTGTTCCACGGCCCGGCACGTCCGCTCGTACCCCTCCAGCCGGACCGCCGCACAGAGCCGTTGTTTGGCCGGGAAGTGAAACGTCAGGGCGCCGAGCGTCACCCCCGCCGCCTCGCTGATGCGCGCCAGTGAAGAACCCTGGTAGCCCACGCGGTCGAACTCCCCGGCAGCGGCCTCGATCAGGGCCTGCCGGGTACGGGCCGCCCTCTGCTGCTTCGTCATCGTCACTCCGTCCTGTGCTTGAAAAAAAATGTAATCTATTCTTTTAATGGTGGGGATCACTGATCCGGCCGACCGTCGCGAGGAAGAGGACCTGCCATGCCCGCACGCCCCCACCGCATCACGCGGGCCTTCGTGGAACCCCTCTTCCGCGAACTGCCCCGGCACGACCAACGCGGCTGGGCCGAGGCCTACTTGACCGGTCTGCTCACCGTCCCCGGCAAGAAGACGGTGCGCCGCATGGCCGAGGCCGTGCACGCCTCACCCACCGCCGCGCTGGCCCTCCAGCAGTTCATCAACGCCAGCCCCTGGCCCTGGGCCCCGGTGCGCCGCGAGCTGGCCCGCCTGGTCGAGCAGGACGCGCCGGTACGGGCCTGGACGGTGCGCACGGCCGCCCTGCCCAAGCGCGGCGACCACTCCGCCGGGGTGCACCGCCGGTTCGTCGCCGCCGCCCGGCGCACCATCAACTGCCAGCTGGGAGTGGGCCTGTTCCTGTCGACGGAGAGCGAAGACCTCCCCGTCGACTGGCGGCTGCTGCTGCCGCGCCAGTGGGTCGGGGACAAGGAGAGAGCAGCCACGGCCCGGGTCCCCGAATCGGCGCGCAGCAAGGTCCTCGCCGAGCACATCCTCGACCTCGTCGACGCGGCCCCGTCCCGGCTGCCCGCCGCACCCGTCGTCGCGGACCTCACCGAGTGCCACGACGGATCCGACCCCGCCCGCCTGATGGAAGAGCTCGAACAGCGCGGGCACACCTTCCTGCTCGCGGTTCCCGCCGGGCACCCCGTCGCCGGCCCCACGGACGCCCGCCGTCCGCACACCATCACCTCACTGCGCCGGACCCCCGCCCACCCGCCGAGCGGCGCCCGCGGTCCGCTGCGCGCCTTCCACGCGCGGCGCCCCGACGGCTCACCCGGCGTCTGGGTCACGAACCTGCCGCGTGAACGCTCCGGCGAGCTCGCCGTCCTGGCCGGTCTGCCGCGGCGGGCGGCCGGCGCCGTGGTCGAGCTGCGGGAGTACGGACTCCAGGACTTCGAGGGGCGGTCCTTCCCCGGCTGGCACCATCACATGACCCTGGTCTCCGCCGCCTACGCCCATGACCGCCTGGCGGCATCAGGGCCGGCACGGCACGGCGCGGTGCTGCCCGCCGCGGGCTGACCCCGTGGCGCCGCGCGGCTCGGCGGCCGACCGCAGGGCGGCCGGCCCGTGCTGCGGCTGCCCGTGCCGCTGCGGGACCGTGCGCAGCAGGTCGGCGACCGATCTGCGGCTGCCGACCGACAACGGGCGGGAGCTGAAACGGCGGCGCAGATAGGCGAGTTGCCCCGACGCCTCACCGCGTATCGCCTCCAGGACCAGCCGGTCCTTGTCCGCGTCCGGCAGCCCGGCGAGCCAGCGCACGAGGTCGCCCTGCCGCAGGGGCCTCGCCGGACCGGAAGTGCCCGCCCTGGCCGTCGCGAGCAGACGCGGATTGACCCCCAGGAGCCGCGTGAACGCGGTGAGGGACGGCGAAAGGCGGTCCAGGCCCGGCGGCACGGCGGGCTCGAACTCGTCCTCGAGGACCTCGGTGGCGGCCAGGTCGTAGGCGTCGGGATCACCGAGCGAGGCCAGCCAGGCCAGATAGAGCGGGACACGGCTGCCGCGGGACAGCTCCTCGCGGACGAGCGCGAGGTCGTCGAGCGAGCAGCAGCCGCCGGAGCGGCCGGTGCGGTGCGGGGCGCAGCGCACCGCGAGGACCGTATGGGTGTCGGTGTCCCAGGCCTCCAGGCCGTAGTGGTGCGCCTGTTGTGCGCTGAGGGTCCCGTGCGCGGCCCGGAAGAGGATCTGGTGGTCGCCCCGGCGTGATCGGGCCAGGCCGACGTCGAAGTGCCGTTCCACCAAGCGCCGGGCGTCACCGCGGAAGACGTGGTCCGTGCAGTCGACAAGCAGGGTGCGGGGGTCCTGGCAGGAGCGTCCCGCCTGCTTGCGGAGGCTCGCCTGTTCGGCCTCGTCCAGGGGCCGCTCCAGGGCCAGGAAGCCGTAACTCAGGTAGTCCTCGGGCACTGTGCGCTCTCCGGTTCTGGTCGCGGGGTGTGGGGCGGTGGGGGCGAACGCCAGTGTCGTGGACGGCGAGCGGCGCGAGGTGCCTAAGTCGTACGGGATCGGTCGGGCAGGGGGCCCCGATATCCGGTGAACCGGGCAAATAACTCATGGGGTACGCGTCGACTCGCCTAGGCTCACGGCGCGACGACCCGGACGGCACGGAGCAGGGGAGGGGGAGTGACGATGGACGCGGAGGACCGTACGGCGCCGCCGCCGCTCTCCACAGAAATCTCCGGCACAGAGATGTCAGGCACAGAGGTCTCCGGCACAGAGATCCCCCGCACCGAGACGCCCCCCACCGGGCTCCCCGTCACCGAGATCCCGGACTGGGCCGCGATCTGTCCGGAGCTCTCGCACACCGGCTTTCGCCTGTACTGCATCCTGCGCTCGCTGGCCGGCCCCCGTGCCCGGCCCGCCGAACTCACCCTGACGCTCGATCAGCTGGCCCATCTCATGCCGGGGCCGCAGGGCAAGCCGTGCGGCCGCACCGCGGTGAAGGACGCGCTGGCCAGCCTCGAGGGCTGCGGTCTCGTCTCCGCGAGGCGACGCGTCGTCACCTCCCGCGGGGCCGGATCCATCAAAGCGGAACTCTCCTTTCGCGTGAACGAGGTCCCCCCGTCATACGAGGTCCCCTCCTCACCGGAGAACTCACGCCCGCGGTCCGTCAGAGAGAAAGCCGCGGCCTATGAGCCGGGCTGGCGGCAATTCGCGAGCCGGAAATCCGGCGTACATAAGGCAACCTGACTCCGGTATTCCGCCTATTCGGAAAGCCCTGCGTGTTTTCGTGGGGCGGAAAAGCGCCGCCGCGGCGGGCGGCCCGACCGTGGCAGCAAACTGCACGGCGGCCTGCAGTTTGCTGGCCCCGGAAGCCGTAGGCCGGGCTCCGTCGAGCTGGCAGATTTCTCGGTGTCGGAACACGCACCGCCCCGGTCCGGGGCGACACCGCCAGGAGGCAGACATGACCGCCCAGCTCATCACCCGCATCAAGGCCGCCGCACCGCTGGTCGTCCTGGGCACGGTGATGGTGCTGGGAATCGGGAGCGCCGGGGACCACGCGCTCCAGGCCAACGGCTGGCAGTCGAAGAGCCCGGCCGGGACCACGGTCCTGGCCAGCGGGGACAACGGCTGGCAGTGAGACGGCGCGAGACGGCGCCCGTGATCGGAGATGCACATGGAACTGGTGGCCCGGGCAAGCACCCCCCAGCTTGCCGAAGGGGCTCTGCTGACCGCGGTGCGCTGGCTGGCCCTGCTGCCCGCCGAGTGGAAACCGCAGTTGCAGGAACTGCCTCCCGTGGGAACGTCGATCGTCGTACGGCTGCACCACGACGACGATCTGACCGTCGATGCCGTGCGTGCCGGTGCGTCCGACGCGCTGAGCGATCCGGCCCTCCTCGGCTGGGAACTGGTGGACTGCCGCATGGTGGCGTAGGCGGTCCGCGAAAGAACGTGTGTGACGGCGGAGCGACAACCGCCCTTGATCAGGCCCGACCCGGGACGCCGGGGCGGGCCTTTCGCGTGGGACGCACAGGCAATCGGAGGCCGGCCGTCACATCCAGCCGCGCTCCTTGGCCATCAAGGCGGCCTGGAACCGGTTCGAGGCACCGAGCTTGACCAGCAACTCGGCGACATGGCGGCGGAACGTCCGGATGGAGATGCCCATCTGGCGTGCGGCCACCTCGTCCTTGTCGACCCGCGAGAGGGTCTCCAGGACCTGCCGCTCCAGGGGACCGAGCACGTCCGCCGCGTCCCCGGGTCCCCGGCCCGGCAGGTCGTCGGCCGCCGCCCAGACCTTCTCGAAGTAGGCCACCATGTTGGAGACCAGGCCGGCCTGGCGCACGACGAGGGCTCCCCGGGCGCTGGCGGCCGGGTCCATCGGGACCACGGCGACCTCGCGGTCGTAGACCACCATCCGGTCCATCATGGTGTCGACCGTCTTGATCTCGGCGCCAAGTTCCGCGAGTTCGTGCAGGTAGTCGCTGGTGGCCGCGTCTTCGAGGCCGTCTCGCAGGACCACGTAGCGCATGGTGATCCCGCGGCGGATGCAGCGCAGGTCCAGCGGGCGGGCCGATTCGATGTAGCCGGGGGACAGGACACCGTCCGGCTGGAGGGCCAGCATCTCCTTGTGGGCGAAGAACGCCAGGTCGTCGAGGCGGGCGCGGATCTCGTCGAGTCCCTCGACCCGCTCGATGTCGCTGGGCTCCTCCGCTTGTTTGAGCCCTCCGCTGCGCGCGTCCTCCACGAGCGAGGCGATGTCCGCGCGGGCCGCGGCGACCCGCTGGAGCTCCTGGTTGAGCTCGCCCATGCGCTGCTCGATGAGCCGCTCGACCCCGATGACGGGGTCGATGGGCGTCAGGGGGCGGCCCTCGCCGCCGCGCAGCAGCTTCTTCGCGCACAGGCTTTCCAGGGACCGGGCCATTTCCTCCCGGCTGATGCCGAGGACCTGGTCCAGGGGAGTCATGTCCGTCGCGGGATTGCGCAGCAGATGGCGATAGAGGTCCTCCTCGCCTTCACTCACTCCCAGGCTGCTCAGGCTCATCGCGCGTCCGCTCCCCGTTTCGGATTGCTCGACAATCGAGCACGATATTAACCCGAAATCGCGATGCGAAAGCTCTATTTCATATCGCGGAAATACTCGGTGCGGGGTGCAGGGCGGGCCTGCGCGCCAGAAGTTCGTCGAGGAGCGTCACCACGCGCTGTCCGATGCGGAGTTGGGCTTCCCGGGTCAGCGCGCCGATGTGCGGGGTGAGCACGACGTTGTCCAGGGTGGCCAGCTCCGTCGGGGCCCCTTCGCGGGCGAGGACGTCGGTGGCCGCGCCCGCGATCAGGCCGGTGCGCAGCGCGTCGAGCAGCGCGGTCTCGTCCACGACACCACCGCGCGAGACGTTGACCAGCTGGGCCGTGCGCTTCATGCGGGCCAGCTCGGCCGCCCCGATCAGACCGCGGGTCGAGGAGGACAGCGGCACCGACAGACACACGATGTCCGCCTGCCGCAGCAGCTGCGGCACGGTCGCTTGCCGTGCGCCGTGCGCCGCCAGTTGGCGCGCCCGGTGCGGGCCCGGCCGGCCGACCACCGCGACGACGTCCATGCCGAAGGCCGTCGCCAGAGCGGAGATGCGCGAGCCGATGGCGCCGAAGCCCACCAGGCCGAGCGTCTTGCCCCGCAGCTCACCGCCGAGCAGGCCCTTCTTGTGCCAGATGCCGGAGCGGGTGTGCCGGTCGCCGAGGACGATGCGGCGGGAGAGGGCGAGCATCAGGCCCAGGGCGAGCTCGGCGACCGCGTCGGCCGAACCGCCGGGCACATTGCGCACCTGGACCCCGGCCTCCTCGGCGGCATCGAGGTCGATGTTGTCCAGACCGACCCCGGCCCGTACGACCGCCCTGAGCCGCGGGGCCGACTCGATCACCTCCCGGGTGATCCGTACACCCGCCCGTACGACGATGGCATCGGCCTCGCGTGCCAGCTCGGCCACGCGGTCCTGGCCGGGCTTGGGATGCAGGTCCACCTGGTATCTGCGGTGCAGGTCGGCGAGGGCGTCGGGATGGATGGGATCGACCATCAGCACGCGTTCCATCAGGCTGCCTCGCTGCGTGCACCGGCCGCGACCAGACCGGCCACATGCCCGGCGAACTCCGCGAGCGTCTCGGTGTCGAAGACCTGATCCGTGCCCGGACGCACCCCGGTCTCCTTCTGCACGCCGACGCAGATGCGCACCGCGAGCATCGACGTGCCGCCCATCTCGAAGAAGTTGTCCTCCCGGCCCAACGGGCGCACCTGGAGGGCCTCTTCCCACAGGCGCACCAGGAGTGCCTCCGCCTCGGTGGCGGCGGGGACGGCGGGACAGTCGGTGAACAGATTGCGGTCATCCATGAGTTCTCCAGAGAACGAAGCGGATACGTACAGGAGCAGGTGCGTGAAGCAGGCGGTGCACAGGGCGGCAGCGGCCTCAGAGTTCGGGCCGTGCCCAGGTCAGACGGCGTACGTCGGGGACAAGCGCGGTGGCGGCGGAGACGACGAGGGCGATCAGGCTGGCTACCAGGAGCACGGTGCCCGCCGAGCCGAAGGCGAGCAGCTGCGGCACCACCACCAGCGCGAGCGGCGAGACACCCAGCGAGATGAGCCAGTCCACGCTGGAGACACGGCCGATCAGCTCGGCGGGCACCTTGCTCTGCAAGGTGGCCGCCCAGGCCACGGTGGCCGCCGAAAGCGCGGCGCCGATCAGCGCGGCGATCCCGACCGACACGGCGATGGACGCCGACAGCGTGAGCAGCGCGAACCCGCCGCACACCAGCGTCATGCCGCCGAACACCACCACGCCCGGCGCCAGTCCCCGGAGCCGGTTGACCAGCAGACCGCCCGCAAGGGCGCCGGCCGCCTGCGTCCCCACGATGAGGCTGTACACGCCCGCCCCGCCGCCGAGCACATCGGACGTCGTCAGCGGAAGCAGCGCCTTCGCGGGAGCCACGACCAGCGCGACACTCACGCCGAAGCTGGCGATGGACACCCACACCCAGCGGTGCGCCGCCACGTACCGCAGCCCGCCGGAGGCTTCCTTGAGCAGACCGTCCCCGCTGCTGACGCGTTCACGGGTGGGCCAGCGCCCCGCGGCGAGCAGCATCACGAGGGCGAGCGTGAACCCGGCGCTGGCCAGGCCCAGCGACAGCGCCGCACCGACCGCCGCGAGCAGCACGCCGCCCAGCGCCGCCCCCGCGATGCCCGCGGTGCGCAGGGCGATCGACTGAAGGGAGTTGGCGGCGAGCAGTTCCACCTTGGGCAGCAGTTCGGTGAAGGCCAGGGTGAACGCGGGCTCGAACGCGCCGTCCCCAAGCCCCAACAGCAGCCCGCACAGGGCGATCGGCCAGGTGCTTTCCACCCCGCCGGCCACCTGGAGGGCCACCACACAGGTGGCGACGGCCCGCGCCGCGTCGGCGGCGAGCATCACCCGGCGCGCCCCGAGCCGGTCCGCCAGCGCCCCGCCGACGAGCAGCATCAGGACCGTGCCGCTGGCCTGCCCGAAGAGGGCGTAGGCAAGGAGCGCCGGGTTGTCCGCAGTGATGGCGTAGCCGGCCAGCGACACCTGGAAGACGAAGTCACCGGTGCGCGAGAGGCATTGACCGGCGTAGAGCAGCCGGAAGGGGCGCCGCCGCAGCGGTGCGGAGACGGCGTCGGGCCGCCGCCCGGCCGGCTTGGTGGCCGTACTCATCGGGCGGCCTCCAGCTCGCCGTCGATCAGCGAGCAGAGAACTTCGAGGTTGCCGCTGTCCAGCATGGTGAAGTGCGTGCCGGGCGTGTCCCTGATCGTCAGGTGCCTGCACTGGCGCGCCCAGCCCAGGTCAGGGGCTTCGGGCCGGGTGTCGGCGGCGCGGTCGGTCGCGCGGAAGAGGACGACGTCGCCGTCGTAGGGCCGCAGTGTGTGCCGTTGCAGGGCCTCGCCGTTGTGCCGGTAGGCGTCGAGCATGCGCTGCAGCCGGTCCTCGTCGTAGCCCGTCGGCAGCGAACCGGCGGCGATGCCCTCTTCGAGGAGCGTGCGGATGCGCCGGGCGGGCTCCAGGCGGCGCAGCTCCTCCAGGTCCAGGTCGAGCCTGAGGCCCATCGTGACCAGGATCCGCAGCGCGTAGTCCTCCTGCGGGTCCAGGTCCATGCGGGGATTGGTGTCGAGGAGCCCGACGAGGCCGACCTCCTCGCCGGACGCCCGCAGCAGCCTGGCCGCCTCCAGCGCGATGACCCCGCCCATGGAGTAGCCGCCCAGGTGCCAGGGCCCGCCCGGGTGGACCTTGCGCATCTGCTCGATGTACACCTCGGCCATCTCCGTGAGGGACCCGCAGGCCTCCTCGCCCGGCAGCAGGCCCGGCGACTGGAGGCCGTAGACGGTGCGGTGCCTGCCCAGGGCGCGGGCCAGCGGCGCGTAGCGCACCACCGTCCCGGCCAGCGGCGGGAACAGGTACAGCGGCGCGGTGCCGTCACCGGCCTGCAACCGCACCAGCGGCCCCACCGGTTCCTCGGCGCCGCCGTCCCGCACCACCCGGGCGAGCTCGGCGACGGTCGGCGAGCGGAACAGCTCGGCCACCGACACCTCGACCCCGAAGTGCGCACGCAGTACGGAGACCAGGCGGACGGCCAGGAAGGAGTCGCCGCCCAGCTCGAAGAAGTCGTCGTCGACGCCGATGCCCTGCTGGTCGAGGACCGAGCCCCACAGGTCGAGCAGCTCGAACTCGACGCCGTCACGGGCCCCGCGGTCCGACGCACGGCCCGCTTGGTCGCCGGACGGGGTCGTCCGCTCGGTGAGCGTCTTGCGGTCCACCTTGCCGCTGGGCGTCAGCGGGAAGCCGTCGACCACCGCGTAGCCCGCCGGGAGCATGTAGTCGGGCAGCACGCCCCGCAGCGCGCGCCGCATCTGCTGCGGGGAGAGCTCGGCCCCCGGCTGCGGCAGGCAGTGGGCCATCAGGCGCTTGCCGCGGCCGGGCTGCTCATGGACGACGACCACCGCGTCGGCCACCCCGGGCAGGCGCCGCACCTGTGCCTCGATCTCGCCCAGCTCGATGCGGAAGCCGCGCACCTTGACCTGCCCGTCGCGCCGCCCCAGGCACTGGATGCGTCCGTCCGGCAGCACCTTGCCGAAGTCACCGGTGCGGTAGAGGCGTTGCCCGTCGCGGGTCACGAACCGCTCGGCGGTCAGGTCGGGGCGGCCGTGGTAGCCGTCGGCCAGGGCGGCGCCCGCCACGCAGATCTCGCCGGGCACGCCGTGCGGCAGCGGCTGGAGGCGCGCGTCGAGGACCGTCACGCTGGTCCGGTCGACGGCATGCCCGATGGCCGGCAGGTCGGGCCAGGACGCCGGGTCGCCCGAGAGGCGTTCGCCGGTGACGACATGTGTTTCCGAGGGCCCGTACTGGTTCTCCAGGAAGGCGGGGACCCGGGTGAAGAAGGCCCGCAGCGCCTCCGACACCTGCAACTGCTCGCCCGCGGTGACCACTTCGCGCAGGTCCTGCGGGTACACGTCCAGTTCGCGTGCCGAGTCCGCCAGTTGCTGGAGGGCCACGAACGGCGCGAAGACGCGGTGCACCCGCTGGTCCTTCAGATACGTCAGCAGGCGCTGCGGATCGCGTCGTACGTCCTCGTCGACCAGCACCAGGGTGCCGCCGCTCGCCCAGGTGGAGAAGTGCTCCTGGAAGGCCACGTCGAAGCTGAACGCGGCGAACTGCAAGGTGTTCCAGCCGGGCGCGGAACCGGAGCGCCGCCCCTGCCAGTCGATCAGGTTGGACAGGGCCCGGTGCGGCATCTCGACGCCCTTGGGGCGGCCCGTCGAACCGGAGGTGTAGATGACATACCCCAGGTCGTCCGCGCCCGCGGCGGGCAGCACGGCGTCGTCCCCGCCCGTGTCGAGCCCGGTGAGGGCGTCGTCGAGGCCGACGGTACGGACCCCGTCGGGCACCGTGAGCACATCGGTGACCCGCGAGCCGCGCAGCAGCAGCCCGGCCCCGCTGTCCCGCAGCATGTAGTCGAGCCGGTCGCGCGGGTAGGACGGGTCGAGCGGCACATAGCCCGCCCCGCTCTTGAGCACCGCGAGGAGCGCCACCGCCAGTTCGGGTGTCCGCCGGTCGCACACGGCCACCACGCGGTTGCGGCCCAGGCGCGCCGCGAGGCGGTCCGCGGCCCGCTTCAGCTGGGCGTAGGTCAGCTCCCCGCCGTCCCAGCGCAGGGCGATGGCTTCCGGTGTGCGCGCGACGGTCCGCTCGAACAACTCGTGCGCGGGCGCCGGTTCGTAGTCGCCGCCCTGACCGGCGGGCTCCGGGGTGCGGGTCACCGGCAGCAGTCCCACCGGCTCCGCCGGTCGTGCCACCGCGCCCTCCAGGAGCGTGACCAGGCTCGCGGTGATCTCTCCTGCGGTCTGCGCCCCGTACAGGTCCGTCGCGTATTCGAGGGTGCCGCGGTAGCCGCCCTCATGGGGCACCAGCGTGAAGGTGAGGTCGAACTTGGCGGTGCCGGTGTGCAGGTGGCGGGCGGAGCCCGTGGCCCCCTCAAGGCGCAGGACGGGCTCCGGTGCGTCCTCGACGACCAGCATGACCTGGAACAGCGCCGGCCTGTTCGCGGAGCGGGCGGACGGCACCCGGCCGACGACCGAGGGGAAGGGCACCGCGCCGTGGGCGAGGTCGGCCCGCACCTCCTTGGCCGTGCGGCCCACCAGGTCGGCGAACGACTCCTCGAAGCGCACGCGCCGGCGCAGCACCACCGTGTTGGCGAGATAGCCCACCAGGCCCTCCGCCGCGATGCCGTCGCGCAGCGCCACCGGCGTCCCGATCGTCACCTCCGCGTCGTCCTCCCCGGCGTCCTGCGCCACCCGGGCGAGCAGCAGCTGCAGGGATGCGGCGAACACCGAGAAGGGCGTGGTCCGCCGTGCCCGGGCCAGTGCCCGCAACTCCCGTGCCGCGTCGGGGGAGATCGCGAAGGAGACGGTCGCGCCCCGGTGCGTGGGCAGGTCGGGCCGGGCCGCGTCGTGCGGCCAGGTGCTCTCCTGCGGGGCGCCCGCCAGCCGGTCGGCCCAGTAGCGCAGCCCCTCGTCGAAGGTCCCCTCCGCGGCTGCGATCGCGCTGCGGTGCTCCTCGTAGGCGGCAGGCACTTCGGTGGCGGGGGACGTGCCCGCCACGGCACTGGCGTAGGCCTCCTCCAGGTCGCTCTGAAGGACCTGGACCGACCAGCTGTCGAAGCAGCCGTGATGCACCACGAGGACGAGCAGCGCCTGGTCGGCGCCGGTGTGCAGCAGGCAGGCCCGCACCACCGGCAGCGTCGACAGACTCAGCGGATCGGCGGCGAACCGGCTCGCCGCGTCCTCCACTTCGGCCGCGGACGCCGACCGAAGATCCTGCTCCTGTACGACGATGTCCCACTCCGCGGCCGTCACCATGACCGGCTGCCCGTCCCTGACCTGGACGTGGCTGCGCAGCGAGGGGTGACGGGCCAGCACGGCGCGCAGGGCCGCGTTCAGGGCCGGGACCGAGATCCGGCCGGTGAGGGCGTGAGCGACGGGAACGTTGTAGACCGCGCTGCGGCCGCGCACGGACTCATCGAGCCACAGCGCCTGCTGGCCGGGCGTCAGGGGATGGGCAGCACAAACGGAGGTCATCGGTTCCTCGGGAGACGAAGCCGGCGCTCGGGGCGGCCGGGCGGTGCGGAAGCGGGAGTCGGGCGGATCAGGCGGCGTGCCGGCTGCCGAGCCAGCTCCGGGCCTCGGCCGTGACACGGCCGGTAAGGAGCCGGGAATCGCCGGTGTAGCGCGCGGGGTCGAACAGCTCGTCCAGCTGCGCGGGCGGCATCAGGCCGCCCAGCTGCGGATCGTGGTCGATCAGCTCGCGCAGCGGCACCCGCTCGCTGATGGCCTGCTGGACGAGCCGGTAGATCTTCTCGTGGGCGGTCTGCTTGCCGACGAAATCGGCGAACGCGAGCATCAGGCCCTCGGTGGCCACCTGGTCGCGGACCGCAAGGACATTGGCCAGGGTGCGGTCGGTGCGCACGGAGAGACCCGACACCACCCGGGTCATGATCTCGCAGGCGGTCAGGGTGTAGTGCGTGACGTCCGGGACGCACGACCACTCCATGCGCAGGGTGCGGCCGTCCCGCTCGTGGTCGCCGCCCATCGCGCCGAGCGCCATGGCGACCTGCCCGGCCGCGAGGCGGGCCATCACCACGATCTGCTCGCAGCCCTCCGGGTTGCGCTTGTGCGGCATGGTGCTGCTGCCGACCTTGCCCAGGTACCAGGCCTCTTCGACCTCGCCGACCTCGGGCCGCCCCAGGGTGCGGATCTCGTCGCCGATCCGGCCGAGCGTTCCGGCGATCATGGCCATGGTGGAGACGTACTCGACGACGCGGTCACGCGAGGCGTGCCAGCCCGTCGCGGGCACGCCCAGGTCCAGGCGCGCGGCGAGCCGCCGCAGCAATTCAGCGCCCTGCCCGTCGAACCCGGCCATGGTCCCGGCGCCGCCGAACAGCTGCACCACCAGGGCACGTTCCCGCAGCCCCTCCACCCGGTCGGCGTGCCGGCGCAGTTCGTCCACCCATCCGGCGACCTTCAGGCCGAAGCCGAGCGGCAGCGCGGGCTGGGCGTGCGTGCGCCCGAGCGCGACGGTTCCCGCATGCTCGTCGGCGAGGTCCGCGAGCCGGCCGACCAGGCCGCCGAGCAGCGGCTCCAGAGCGTCGAGCGACTTCTTCATCGCGAGCATCTGGCCGGTGTCCTGGATGTCCTGCGTCGTGGTGCCGAAGTGGATGTACTCGCCTGCTTCCTCGCCGCACACCTTCTGGAAGGCCCGCAGCAGACCCACCAGGGAGTGGGCGGTGCGCCGGATCTCGGCGCGCACCTCCTCCAGGTCGAGGAGCTCGACGCGGGCGCACTGCGCGATCCGGTCCGCGGCGGCCTGCGGGATCATGCCCAGCTCGGCCTGCGCGAGCGCCAGTTGGGCCTCGATGTCGAGCCAGCTCTGGAAGCGGCAGACGTCGCAGAAGATGGCCCGGCTGGTCTCGGTGGCGTAGATGTGCCCGTAGAAGCGGGAGTCGGTGATGTGCCCGCGCTCGTGGCGACAGGCCTCCGCGTCGGCCGGGTGCGCGGGCGCGACGGTGTGTTCGAGGGTGTGGATGCTCAACGGTTGCTCCCTATCGCTGCGCCGGCGACGCGACGCCGGTCGCGTTCGGCACGTCGTTCCTTGCTCGCGGAGTACGGTCCGGTGCCGTAGGGCCGCTCGCCGCGCTTGTCCACGGCCACGGAGGCGAAGTCGAGGGCGGCCCGCCGCGGGGTGATCTGCTTGACCCGGGCCCGGCTGAGCAGGTCCTCGAGCATCTCGTGCATCATCGCCCCGACGTTGTCGAGGACGTCCTGCGGCGAGGGTGTGCGCGCGGGGCCGAACAGCGCGTCCATGGACGCCGAGCCGCCGATCCCGCCGATGAAGTCCGGTACGACGAGGACCCCGTGGGCGGCCAGGGTCTCCTCGGCCTGCTCGCTCAGACCGTGGTTGGCGCCGACCACCACGATGGGGGAGGGCAGCATGCGCGCCTGGTCCACCGAGATCGCGTCCGCCCCCGCGGCGAGGACCAGCACGTCGGACGGCAGGTCAAGGAGCGCCTGGCGGGGCAGGCGCAGGGCCCGCGGCGCCAGGGAGGCCACCGTGCGGGACTGGTCGCTGTCCAGCATCCGCGCCACGTCCAGACCACGCGGGTCCACGACGCAGTCGTCGGCGTCGGACACCGCGGTGATCTTCACGCCGTGCTCGATCAGCGAATACGCCGCCGCCCGGCCCATGTTGCCGAAGCCCTGCAACGTGCACGTCAGACCGGCCGGCGGCCTGCCCTGCTTGCCCGCGGCCGCCAGGGCGGCGTGCGCCAGGGCGTGCCCGGCGCGCCGCTGGCCCAGCGTGAGGGCGCCGACGGGGGCGTCCAGGGTCCGCAGCCGGTCGAAGAAGTCCTGGTCACTGATCCCCTGGGCCTTCTTCACGACGTACTTGATGGAGGGGATGCCCTCGCGGGCCGCAAGCGCCTCCAGCTCCTGCCAGCGGGTACCCATGTCGCAGCCCATGCTGAAGCGGTCGGACAGCTCCTCGCGCAGGAACGCCAGGAACCGGCGCACCGCCGCGGGCTTGCCCGGCGACGACGGGTCGTAGTCGAGGCCCGCCTTCGCGCCGTCGACGCCCACGCCGAGCACGCGCTGCTTGAGCGTCATCCGGCCAGCCAGGCCCGCCACCATCGCCTCGGTGACGCCGGGCTGCACCCGGAAACCGCCGGCCGCGATGTCCGCCGACTCGCCGTCGTAGACGAGCCACCCCCGGAAGCCCTCGACCGGGTCCACGTACTGAATGGTTCTGCTCACGATGTCTTCCGTCTCTTCCGTCTCTTGCGAACGGACGCCGGTCGAATCCGAACCGGCACCGGAAACCTCTCACCGGCGCCGGGCGCCGGACAGCCGCCGGAGCATCAGCAAGCTGCAGACCGGCGGGCAGGTTGCTGCCAGGCCCGCACCTGCTGCCCGCCGCCCGCGCCGCCTTAGATGAAGGCATCGGACACCAGGCCGAACAGGCCGGTCACCAGCTGAATTGAGGGAGCACCATCGTGCAGGCGGCCACACAGACAGCAGCAGGACGACGCACCGTGGTGAAGGTGGGCTCCTCGTCCCTGACGACCGCGGGCGGGGGCCTGGACGCCGAGCGCCTTGACGCCCTCGTCGACGCGCTCGCCGCCGCCCGCGCCCGCGGCGACCAGCTGATCCTGGTGTCCTCCGGCGCCATCGCCGCGGGCCTCGCCCCCCTGAAGCTGACCCGCAGACCGGACGAACTGGCCCAGCAGCAGGCCGCCGCCAGCGTCGGACAGGGCCTCCTGGTCGCCCGGTACACCGCGTCCTTCGCCCGCTACAACCTGCGGGTGGGACAAGTCCTGCTCACCAACGACGACGTGACCCGCGAGGACCACTACCGCAACGCCCGCCGCACCCTCGACGCCCTGCTGACCATGGGGGCCATCCCCGTGGTCAACGAGAACGACACCGTCGCCACCGACGAGATCCGCTTCGGCGACAACGACCGCCTCGCCGCCCTGGTGGCCCGACTGGTCCAGGCCCGGCGCCTGATCCTGCTCTCCGACGTCGACGGCATCTACGACGCGGACCCGCGCCTCGCCACCAGCCGCCGCATCACCGATGTCCACGACCTCAGGGACCTGCAAGGCCTCGACCTGCGGACTCCCGGTTCGGGCCTGGGCACCGGAGGCATGGCCAGCAAGATCGACGCGGCCGGCGCCGCGGCCGGGGCCGGCATCGAAGTGACGGTCACCAGCGCCACCCGGGCCGCCGACACCCTCGCGGGCCGTCCCGCCGGAACCCGCTTCCACCCCGCCCGCAGCGAGCCCGCCGCATGGGCCACCGCACGGGCGGTCATCGCCGAGGTCCTCGAACAGCCCGGCCTCACGCCCGCCGACGCCTTCCACGAGCTCGGCGGAACCTCCCTGCACGCCATGCGGATCTGCGCCCGCCTGCGCAAGGAAACCGGTCAACGCGTCCTGCCCCAGGCACTCTTCGAGAGCACCACCCTCGGTGAGTTCGCGGAGCTGCTGTCCGAGGTGCGCCATGCCGCGTGAGCCACGGCCCGTACCGGCGCATGTGCCGCATGTGGCGCACGTGTCTCACCCGGTGGCGCCGCACGCGCCGCGTGAACCCCGGCCCGTACCGCCGCACGTGCTCATCAGCGCCGCCCTCGGTGAGTTCGCCGAGCTCCTCACCGAGGAACACCATGCCGACTGAGATACCGACCGAACCCCGCCCCGCACCCCCGCACGCGCTCATCCACCGGGCCGTCGCCGCCCGGGCCCGCGCCTGCCCCGAAGCCACCGCGCTCGTCCACGGCGACGAGCACATCAGCTACCGCACCCTGGACCACGCCGCCGACACGTACGCCGAAGAACTGCAACGCCACGGAGTGCGGGCGGGCGACCTGGTGCCCGTGGTGCTGCCCCGCGGCCCCCGGCTCATCGCCCTGCTCCTGGCCGTCCTCAAATGCGGCGCCGGATACGCGGCCCTCGAACGCGGCCTGCCCGAGGGCAGGTCGAGCCTCCTGGTACGGCAACTGGGCGCCACCCTCGCCATCGGTGAGCTTCCCTCCCGCCCCGGCCTGCGGCTCGTGACCCCGCAGGTCGAGACGCTGAGCACCGCCGCGGCCCGCCGCACGGCGGCCGTCGACACCGACGTGCCCCCCACCAGCACCGCGACCGTCTTCTTCACCTCCGGCACGACCGGCCCGCCCAAGGCCGTGCTGTCACCCCACCGGGCCACCACCCGCCTTTTCACCGCACAGGAGCCGCTGGCCGGTCTCGCGCCGGGCGCCGTCATGGGCCAGTGCGCGCCCGTCGCCTGGGACGCCTTCTCGCTCGAAGTGTGGGGGCCGCTGACCACCGGCGCCACCTGCGTACCGGCCCCCACCGACCTGCTCATGCCCGACGACCTGCGCGACCTGATCACCCTGCACGGCGTCGACACCATGTGGCTGACCAGCAGCGTGTTCAACCTCTTCGTCGACGAGGACCCCGACGTCTTCGCGGGGCTGAGGCTGCTGATGACCGGCGGCGAGGCCCTCTCCCCGCGCCATGTACGCACCTTCCTCACCCGGCACCCCGGCATCACGCTCCTCAACGGCTACGGGCCCGTGGAGAACTGCGTGTTCGCCACCACCCACCGCATCCGCCCAGCGGACTGCGACCTGCCCACCGGCATCCCCCTGGGCCGCCCCGTCCCCGGCACCGGCATCCACCTGCTCGACGGCGAGATCTGCCTCTCCGGCACCGGCCTTGCCACCGCCTACCTCGCCGACCCCGAAGCCACCGCCGACCGGTTCACCACCGCACCCACCGCCGACGGACCCCGGCGCGTCTACCGGACCGGCGACCGAGGCAGCCGCGACGAGTCCGGCCTCCTGCACTTCCACGGACGGGCCGACCGGCAGCTGAAGATCGCCGGCCACCGGGTCGAGCCCGCAGGCATCGAAACCACCGCCCGCGCCGTCCCCGGCATCCGCGACTGCGCGGTGGTGCCCCGCTCCCGCCCCGGAACGCCGCCCGACCGGCTCGCCCTGTTCTACGTCCCCCACCCCGGCGTGACCCTGCCCCCGGCCGGCCTGCGCCAGATCCTCGCCGCGAAGCTGCCCCCGCCCAGCGTCCCCTCCGAACTGCGCCCGCTGCCCGCCCTGCCCCTCACCGCCAACGGCAAGGTCGACCACCGGGCCCTCAAGGCCCTGCCCTCTCGCCACCCCTCGCCCAGGAGCATGCCGTGACGTCGTACCCCATGTCGTACGAACAGGAGTCGATCTGGCTCAACGACCAGCTCCAGGACGGCGCTTCCCGGTACATCGAATCCTGGAACCACCGGCTGCGCGGACCGATCAGCCCGCAGGCGGTCCGCGCCGCGCTGACCGCCCTGGCCGCCCGCCACCCCGCGCTGCGCACCCGGTTCACCCTGGACCAGGGGCAGCCCGCGCAAATCGTCCACCCGCCGGGCCCGGTCCCGCTCACCGTCGAGACCACCACACCGGAGTCCCTCACCGACGACATCCGCCGCGCGATCGCCCGCCCGCTGCGCCTGGACCAGCCGCCCCTGCTGCGCGCCACCCTGCTCCGGCTCGCCCCCGACGACTCCGTACTCGTGGTCACGCTGCACCACGCCGTCATCGACGGATGGTGCTTCAGGATCCTCGACCTGGAATTCTCCGAGCTCTACCGGGCCGCGGTCAGCGGAGAAACCCCCCGGCTGCCCGACCCGCGCATCACCCCCGGCCAGTACGCCGCCACCCAGCGGGCCCACGGCGACGACGAACACGACGAACTTCTCACCCACTGGCAGACCGTCCTTGCCGGTGCCCCCGACGAGTCGGCCATCCCCGGCAGCAAGCCCCGCCCCGCCGCCCTGGACCACCGGGGCGGCCAGGCCCGCTTCACCATCGACGCCGCGCTCGCCGACCGCATCAGGGACCTGGCCCGCGCACGGCGCACCACCACCTTCGCGATCCTCGCCGCCGCCCTGACCGCCCTCGTCGCCCGGTTCTCCGGCCAGGACGACGTCGTCATCGGCACACCCGTGTCACGGCGCGACCAGGACCCGGACCTGGAATCGGTGATCGCCTGCCTCACCGACGTCCTGCCGCTGCGCCAACAGCTCACCGGCGCCACCACGTTCGACGACCTCATGCGCTCGACCCAGCGCACGGTGTGGGACGCCATCAGCCACCGCGACCTGCCCTTCGGCAAGCTCGCCAAGGCCTGCGCCCCCGACCACACCCTGGCCCGCTTCCCCCTCTTCCAGGTCGTGCTGACCGTCGACGACGCCGCGGCGCCCGGCCTCGACCTGCCCGGGCTGCGCGCCGAGCGCGTGCACGTCCACGACGGCACCGCCAAGTTCGACCTCTTCTTCCACCTCGTCCCTGACGGCGGCGGCTATCTAGGGCTGCTCGAATACGCCGACGCCCTCTACGACGCCGACGTGGCCCGGCACATCGGCCACTGCTTCACCACCCTCCTCGACCAGGCCGTCACCCATCCCGAAACGCCGCTGGACGACTTCGACGCGATCCCGGCGCCCGCGCTCGCCGCCGTCACCGCGCCCCGGGCCGCAGGCCCCGGCACCCCCGATCTCGCACCCGTGCACGAGATGTTCCGGGAGCGTGCCGCAGAGCACCCCGACGCCGTGGCCGTCACCCACGCGACCAGCCAACTGACCTACCGGCAGCTGGACGAGGCCTCCGACGAACTGGCCGCCCGCCTGCACCACCACGGCACCCGCTCCGGCGACCGGATCGCCGTCAGCCTGGAACGCTCCCTGGACGTGCCCGTCGCCGTCCTGGCCGTCCTCAAGGCCGGCGGCTGCTGCGTCCCGGTCGACCCCGCCTATCCCGCCCGGCGGATCCAGCACATGGTGGACGGCAGCTCCAGCCGCCTGCTTCTGACCCGCGGCGCCGTCAAGGCGTCGCTGCCGCCCCTGACCGGACTCACCGTCGTGGACCTGGACACCGCGCACCCGGCCCCGACCGCCGCGCACCCGGCCCCGCGCCCGCTGCCCCGCGTCACACCCGACGACCTCGCGTACGTCGTCCACACCTCCGGATCCACCGGCCGCCCCAAGGCCGTCGCCATGCCGCACCGGTCCCTGGCCCGCCTCGCCGACTGGCAGCACCGGCGCTCGACGTCCGAACGCACCCTGCAATTCGCCCCGTTCAGCTTCGACGTGTTCTTCCAGGAGCTGTTCGCCACCTGGGCGGGCGGCGGCACCCTCGTCCTGACCGACGACGCGACGCGCAAGGACCCCGAGCGGCTGATGAAGACGCTCGTGACCGAGGACATCGACCGGCTCTTCCTCCCGTTCGTCGCCCTCCAGCAACTCGCCGAGTACGCCGCCGCGACCAACACCGCCTGCACCGTCCGCGAAGTCATCACCTCCGGCGAGCAGTTGCACGTCACCCCCGCGATCCGCCGCTACTTCGCCGACGGCCGGTGCACCCTCGACAACCAGTACGGGCCCTCGGAGACCCACGTCGTCAGCGCCCACCTCCTGACCGGCGATCCCGGGCAGTGGCCCGACCGGCCGCCCATCGGCACCCCCGTACACGGAGCCCGCCTCTACGTCCTCAACGCCCGGCAGCAGCCCCTGGCCCCCGGCATGCTCGGCGAGATCTGCATCGGCGGCCCGGCCCTGGCCCGCGGCTACCTCGACAACCCCCGGGCCACGGACGCCGCGTTCCGCACCGCCGCCCTCACCCCCGACGGACCCACCCGCATCTACCGCAGCGGAGACTTCGGGCGCTTCCTCCCGGACGGCACCCTGGAGTTCGCGGGCCGCCGCGACAGCCAGCTCAAGATACGCGGGCACCGGGTGGAACCCGCCGAGGTCGAAACCGCCCTGCGTCACCTGCCGGGCCTCGCCGACGCCGCCGTCATCGGCGTCCCGCTGCCCGGCGGCGGCCACCGGCTCGAAGCCCACTGCGTGGCCACCGCCGGGGCGCCCCGCATGACGCTGCCCGAACTGCGGGCGGCCCTGCGCGACGTCCTGCCGGACCACTGCATGCCCGCCCGCCTCACCGCCCACGATGCCCTGCCCCTCACTCCGAGCGGCAAGCTCGACCGGGCTGCCCTCGCCGCGAGCACTCCCCGGCCCGCCGACGCCCCGGACCCCGCCGCGGACACTTCCCCCGACCCGCGCAGGCGGTGCGTCGCACGGGCCTGGCAGGACGTCCTCGGCCGGCCTCCCGCGCACCCCTCGGAGAACTTCTTCGACGCGGGCGGCGACTCGCTCCTGGCCGTGCGCCTGGTCCTCGCGCTGCGCGGCGCCACCGGCGTGCACCTGCCGCTGCCGACCGTGTTCGCCGCCCCCACTGTCGCGGGCCTCGCCGAGCGCCTGTCCGCTCCCCACGAGCCCGCCGCCGCCCACCGCGCGCAGCTGCCGCCGGTCACCCTGCCCGCGGACATCAGGCCGAGCCGGACCGCCGACCCCACGGCCGTTCCCCGCCGTCTCGTCCTGACCGGGGCGACCGGCTTCCTGGGCGCCTACCTGCTGGGTGACCTGCTCACCCGTACGGACGCCGACATCCACTGCCTGGTGCGGGCCTCCGACGACACCGCCGCCCACCGGCGCGTGATCGAAGCCCTGCGCCGCTACGACCTGTGGCGCCCGGCCTGGAGCTCCCGTATCCGTGCGGTGGCGGCCGACCTCGCGGCACCCCGCTGCGGGCTCTCCGAGGAGCGGTTCGCCCACCTGGCGCGCACGGCGGACGCCGTCTACCACTGCGGCGCCGACGTCAACCTTGCCCACTCCTACGACCAGCTCAAGGACGCGAACGTCGGCGGCACCATCGAGATGCTGCGCCTCGCCGCCGCCGAACGCACCGTGCCGCTGCACCACGTCTCCACCGTCGGCGTCCTGGCCCCCGAAACCGCCGCCCCGGTCCACGCCGACGACCCGCTGCCGCCGCCCACCCGCCTGCGGCACGGATACGCGCAGACGAAGTGGGCCGCGGAGGCGGTCATCGACCGGGCACGCGAGCGCGGGCTGCCCGTCACCGTCTACCGCCCCACCCGCATCGCGCCCGACAGCCGCACCGGCGCCTGCCAGGAAGCCGACTACTTCTGGCTCCTGGTCAAGAGCTCACTCGAAGCGGGCCTCGCCCCCACCAGGGCCGGCCTCTCCTTCGACCTCGTACCGGTCGACCACGTGGCCCGCACCCTGGTCCACCTCTCCCGCCAACCGGCTGCATCCGGCCGTACGTTCCACATCGCGGCCGAGGACCCCCTGCGGCTGAGCACCGCCGTGGGGTGGCTGCGCGAGGCCGGGCACACCCTCGCGGACGCGACGTTCGAGGAGTGGTCGCAGCGCATCGAGACGAGCCATGCGTCACCGACCGGCCTCGCCCTCCTCGGCATCACCCACGAGCACCGCCCGTCCGGCGGCCGGGAGCCGGCCTTCGACACCTCCACCACCCTGGCCCTGCTGCCCCGGCACGAGCACGGCCACCTCGCCTTCACCCGCCCTCAATTCCTGGCGGCCGTAGAGGCCTTCACCGCCGCGGGATTCCTGCCGTCGCCCGCGCCCGGACCCGCCTTCGCGGCACAAGAGGCGTGATCCGACTTGCCGAAGTGTTTCCCGGCCGGGGCCACGGCCGGGAAACATAACGGAACTTCTGTAATCTCCACGGCCGTACACCCGGCCCACGGGTGATTACAGAAGGGGGATTCTCCGATGCCGCCGATGATGCCGATACCGACGTCGACACTGACGCCGATACCGATGTCGATGCCTCGGTCCGACACGTTCCAGTTCTGCGAAAGACTCTTCGGCCATCTGCCTCGCGCGGATCAGCGGAAGTGGGCGCAGACCTACCTGGAAGGGATTCTCGGAACCCCGGGAAAGAAATCGGTGCGGCGTCTCGCGCAGGCGGCCACCGGCTCCGATTCGGCATGCCAGTCACTGCACCAATTCATCAATGCCAGCCCGTGGGACTGGAAACCGGCCCGCGAGGAGCTCATACGCCTGATCGAGGAGCAGGGCGAGGCGCTGACCTGGTCCGTCGCCACCGCCGTGCTGCCCAAACGAGGGGATCACTCCGTCGGCGTCCACCGCCGCTTCGATCCCGACGCGGGCCGTACCGTCAACTGCCAGGTCGGCATCGGGCTCTTCCTGACCGTGCGGGACCTGACCCTGCCCGTGGAGTGGCGGATCCTGCTGCCCGACCGCTGGGAGCAGGACACGGAACTGCGCCGCCGCACGCGCATCCCCGCCACCGCGCGGCCGCTGCACCAGGGGGCCCACATCCTCGACCTGACCGGCGAGTTCCTGCACCCCGACTCCGAACCAGACCCCGGCCCCGACCCCGCCTCCGTACCCGCGGCCCCGCTCCTCGCCGACCTGCGCAACGAACCCCGCGCCGCGGACGTCATCACCGGGCTGAGCCGCCAGGGCCACTCCTTCGTCGCCGCCGTCCCCGGCACCCTGACCGTGACCCCCGGCAGCCACCTGACCGCCCGACCGCGCCCGCACACCCCCCTCGAACCGACGGCGATGACGGCGACGCGCTTTCTGCGCCTGCATCCCTCCGCGCACCGCAGGCGCGGCACGGCACCCGGCGACGACACGACGGCCAGCGGTCTCGTCCGGGTGCCCGGTGCCGCCCGCGGCCGCTCCTTCCGGCTCTTCACCGAACACGGCGACCGGACGGAACACGGCGACCGGACGCCCGGTCAGGACAACCCCCTGTGGCTCACCAACATGATCACTCGGCCGCCCCGTGACATCGCCCGGCTGACCCGGCACCTGGCCCACTGCGCGGAAACCGTCCGCGAGCTGTCCGATCACTACGGCCTGCTCGATTTCGAAGGGCGCTCCTTTCCCGGCTGGCACCGGCACATGACCCTCGTGTCCGCCGCCTACGTCTACGACACTCTCCACCGGAGAACCGTCCCCTTCGCGCCGAATCAGACGGCCGCGTGAAATCAAGTTGCCGAAATCGCAGCGGAATGGGCCACTGCCACTATTTCCCCCGCGATGCCGCATGCTGAGCTTGCGCGTGTGACGCAAGACAGAGCCGTTCATACCCGCCGACGCATACTGTCCGCCGCAAGCGAGGAGTTTGCGGCAGCCGGTTTCCGCGGCACCTCCCTCGCCAGGATCTGTGAACGCGCGAACCTTTCCACGGGCGCCCTCACCTTTCATTTCCCCTCCAAACAACACCTGGCCCTGGCCGTCGTCCGGCTGGGCCACGCGGTCACCGAAGCAGCCGTCGACAACGCCGCGCGCCGCACGGCGGTCCCGCTCACCGCGGTCATGAACGTCACCCTGGCGCTCGTACGACTCCTGGACGAGGACCCCGTGGTGCGGGCTGCGGCCCGCCTGGCGCAGGAAGGCCCCGAGGCGCAGCAGCCCTGGCAGTCGCTGTGGCTGCCGCAGCTGCGCTGCCTGGTGGCCCGCGCCCACTGCGCGGGCCAGCTCGCCGAGCACACCGACCCCGGGGACGTGCTCGCCCTCGCCGTCCACCTGGTGGCCGGAGCCGAGTGCCCCGGCCCCGGCCTCGCCGCGGACGACGGGCAGGACCTCGCCCTGCGGGCCGACCGCGTCTGGCACCTGGCCGCACAGGGCTTCGCACCGGCCGCCCCCGGACCCCGAACAGACCCGCGCCCGGGGCCGTGACCTGCCGAAGTCGGCCTGTACCCGCAGCCGAGTTGGCGAAGTAGCACCGCCGGGGCCGCAACCGGACCGAGTCCGCCGCGGCGTCGCTAGCTTCGCCTGCATGAACACCACAGCGCCCCGGCTCACCAAAGCGGTCATCCCGGCAGCGGGCCTCGGCACCCGCTTCCTGCCCGCGACCAAGGCAACCCCCAAGGAAATGCTCCCGGTCGTCGACAAGCCCGCGATCCAGTACGTCGTCGAGGAGGCCGCGGCAGCGGGCCTGACCGACATCCTCATGGTGACCGGCCGCAACAAACGCGCCCTGGAAGACCACTTCGACCGCAACCACGAACTGGAAGAAGCCCTCGCCCGCAAGGACGAGCACGCCAAGCTCGCCCACGTGCGCGCCCCGACCGACCTCGCCGACATCCACTACATACGCCAGGGCGACCCCCGCGGCCTTGGCCACGCGGTGCTGTGCGCGGCCCCGCACATCGGGCCGCACCCCTTCGCGGTGCTGCTCGGCGACGACCTCATCGACCCCCGCGACCCGCTCCTCGCCCGTATGGCGCAGGTCCAGGCGGAGCGCGGCGGAAGCGTCGTGGCCCTGCTCGACGTGGGAGCGGAGAACATCCACCGCTACGGATGCGCCGCCGCCACACCGCCCGCAGGCGGCGACACCGTACGCATCACCGACCTCGTCGAGAAGCCGGCCCCCGGCACCCAGCCGAGCACCCTCGCCGTGATCGGCCGCTACGTCCTCGACCCCGAGATCTTCGACGTCCTGCGGCGCACCCCGCCGGGCCGCGGCGCGGAGATCCAGCTCACCGACGCCCTGGCCGAACTCGCCCTGTCCGGCAGCCCGGTGCACGGCGTCGTCTTCGACGGCCGCCGCTACGACACCGGGGACCGCACCGAGTACCTCAAGGCGACCGTACGCCTGGCCACCGAACGCGAAGACCTCGGCGAGGAGTTCCTGACCTGGCTCACCGACTTCGTCGATGACCGCCGACTTGCCAAGGTATCCGCCGGATGACGGCGACCGGCCAAAACCGAATGCCCTTTTCGTAGGGTCGAATCCGTCGGCCCCGCACGCGTCACCCAGGCCCCTCACCAGGCGGCCGCTCCCCGGGGGCAGGGCACCACGCCCTCCCCATCTTCACGCGCCCCCGCCGACAGCGCGCCGGCCAGCCCGGCACCAGCGGCCCGTGGGCGCCGAGACCGAAGAGAGCACATGCGCACCGTAGCCGTCATCCTCGGCACCAGGCCCGAAGCCATCAAGTTCGCCCCGGTCATCCGGCAGCTCCAGCAGGACCGGCGCTTCAGACCGGTCGTCATCTCCACCGGACAGCACCGCCAGATGCTCGACGAGACGCTGAGGACCTTCGGCCTCACCGCCGACATCGACCTGGGGATCATGACCCCCAAGCAGACACTCACCCAGGTCACCCACCGCTCCCTGGAAGGCCTGGAGAGCCACCTGGGTGCCCTGAAGCCGGAGGCGGTCCTCGTCCACGGCGACACGGCCACCACCCTCGCCGGGGCCCTCGCGGGATTCCATCTGCGTATCCCCGTCGTCCATGTCGAGGCCGGGCTGCGCAGCGGTCACCTGCGCTCTCCCTTCCCCGAGGAGGGCAACCGCCGACTCGTCGCGCAGATCAGCCAGTTGCACCTGGCGCCGACCCCGGGCAACCGCGCCAACCTGCTGCGCGAGGGCATCGACCCCAAGAGCGTCGTGGTCACCGGGAACACCGTCATCGACGCGCTGCACTGGGCCGTCGGCCAGGCACAGGACTACGACGAGCCCGCCCTGCGCGACATCGGCCTCGACCACCGGCGCATCATCCTCGCCTCCGCCCACCGCCGCGAGGCATGGCCGCACCTGCCCCGGATCGCCGAGGCCTTTCGCACCATCGCCGACGAACCCGACGTCCGCATCGTCATACCCCTGCACCGCAACCCCGCGGTGCGCGACGCGATGCTGCCCCACATCAGCGACCACCCCAACATCACCGTGGTCGACCCGCTGCCCTATCTCCCCTTCTGCAAGCTGATGTCCCGGGCGGATCTCATCCTGTCCGACAGCAGCGGCAGCCAGGAAGAAGGCCCGGCGCTCGGCAAGCCCACCCTCGTGATCGGCAACGTCACCGAACGCGGCGAAGCCGTCGCCGGAGGCAGCGCGAAGCTGGTCGGCACCGGCACCGACGGCATCGTCGAGAGCACCGTCGAGCTGCTGCGCGACCCCGACGCCTACGCCCGCATGGCCACGGCCGCCAACCCCTACGGCGACGGCCGGGCCACCGGGCGCACCATCGGCGCCCTCGCCCACTTCTTCGGCATGGGCCCGGCCGTCACGCCCTTCGACCCCGCCCGGCCCGACCAGCGGCACCTCGCCACCACCGGCGTCTGACCCACCCGAGGACCTTGATGCCCACCCTGCTCGCCAACACCGAAACCCCGCTGGACTTCGGCACCGACCTCATCGAGGCAGCCGTCGTCCACCGCGCCGAGAACTACCGCATCGACGCGCCCACGATCGTCGTCAACCCCACCACCCGGCCCGTCACGATCGGCGCACGGCCCCACAAGACGATCCCTGCCTGGTCCTCCACCATCCTGCGCGACACCACCGTCCAGGACGCCGAACACGTACTGACCCTGCGCTGCGACCCCGACGCCGTATTCGCGGGCCTGATGCACGACCCCGGCTGGCAGCGCTTCGGCGACCTCGACCTGTGGAAGGGCCCGCAACACACCCTGGGCACCCTCGACTTCGATCCTGCCCACGCACTGGGCGAGCGCCCTGAGGCAACGGCCCCGGAGACCTTCCGGATGACGGCCAACCTGTGGTTCGCCCCGGCCGCGACCGACTGCGCCATCCACAACCGGCACGACTTCATCGAGGTCCACACCCAGGTGCACGGCCACGGCCGCATGCAGAAGTTCCACCACCGGGACCACGCCACCCTTTACCAGGACATCCGCATGAGCCCCGGCTACACGACCCCGGACCCGTTCTGCGCCACGGCCGACGACGGCTCCTTCGCCTACCCCTGGCACCAGTACTACGCCGACACGGACTGCGTCTGGCTCGCCCTCGAATTCCATGCCACCGACCGATAGCCCCACAGCCGGAACGACAGCCCGTACGACAGCCAGAACGACAGGAAGCCCGACCATGCCCCACGCCCGTCAGCCCATCCAGGCCCCCGCCTTCACCCCCGAACTCGTCGCCGACCAACTCCGCGACGGCTACTGGCTCGAAGCCCCCGACATCGACGCCGACGGCCGCCCCGACCTGTTCGGCTACGGGCTGCGCCTGGGCGAGATCTACTGGTACCAGAACGACGAGAAGTGGACCCGCCGCCTCGTCGCCGACAAGATCAAGATGCCGGTGGGCGCCGACTACGCGGACATCAGCGGCAACGGCCACCCCGACATCATCGTCTGCTACGACCTCTACGGCCCCATCGGCACCATCCACGACCCCAACACCGCCGGCGGGAAGATCGACTGGCTGGAGAACCCCGGCAGCCCGGACAAGGACGAGACCCGCTGGAAGCGCCACTACGTCGGACGCGCCACCGGCATGCACCGGCTGCGGGCGGGCTACTTCACCCAGCGGGAGCGGCTGGAGATCATCGGACTGCCCATCGTCGCCAAGGAAGACGTCCACGCGGTCCTGCCCGTCGTGCTGTTCACCCAGCCCGATGACGTCGACACCGCCGACGAGTGGCCGATGACCGTCATCGACGACAGCCACTTCCGCATGATCCACGGGGCGGAGAAGAAGAGCGGCCTCATACCCGGCTCCGACCTGGAATCGCTCCTGCTCGCCTCCGACGAGGGCGTGACCTGGCTGTACTGGGACGAGCAGCGCGAGGACTGGGTGCGTGAGCTCATCGGCACCGGCGAGACCACCCAGTTCGAGCAGACCGGGTTCCGCGGCAGCGGCGACCTGAACGCCGGCCGCATCGGCGACGACCCCATGGGCTATGTCGCGGCCATCGAGCCCTTCCACGGCAACACCGTGGCCGTCTACACCAAGAACAGCGCCGCCGACGGCGAAGGCTGGGAGCGCACGCTCCTCGACGTGTTCGGCGACCCCAACGAGAACGGCGAAGGACCGGGCCACCAGATCCTGTGCGCCGACTTCGACGGCGACGGCGACGACGAGTTCCTGGTCGCGCTGCGCGGCCCGTGGCCCTGGCAGGGCGTCATGTACTACAAGGCCATCGACGCGGCCAACGGCATCTGGTCCAAGTGGCGCGTCTCGGACGACTCCGTCGCCCGTATCGCGGCCGCCGACTTCAACGGCGACGGCCGGCTCGACTTCGCCACCATCGCCTACTCCGTGCAGAACTACTACGTGGCCAAGGACGCCAAGCTGGTCGTCCACCGCAACCAGATGGACCTCGGCGGCACACCCGCCGAATAGCCCGCCGCCGGCCCGCCCTTGCCTCCGATGCGACTCCATCGGCGGCAAGGGCGGGCCACGCCGCGCCATCACCGAAGCCCGGCCCGCGCGCGAGAGCCCGGACACGCGACCGCCCGGACACCTGAGACGGGGGAGAAACACATGGGGGAGACACACATGGCAGCAACCCGGCCCGCTCCTGCCCGGACCATCGCCGTGCTCCCCGCCGACGCGGCCGACGACAAGCCCCTCACCGGCAGCGCGCCGCGCCTGGCCACCGTCCACCTGGTGCCCCTCAGCCGGCTCCAGGTCACCGAGTCCCCGCGCTGCGAGGGCGAGAACACCGAACACACCCGTGCCCTCGCCGCCAGCAAGGAGAACCTGCCGCCCATCCTCGTGCACCGCGACACGATGCGGGTGATCGACGGCGCCCACCGGGTCCGCGCAGCCCTCCTCCAGGGCCGCACCACCATCGAGACCCAGTTCTTCGACGGGCCCGCCGACGAGGCGTTCATCCTCGCGGTCAAGGCCAACCTCGCGCACGGCCTCCAGCTGACCAAGCAGGACCGTACGGCAGCGGCGGCCCGCATCGTCGCCACCCACCCGCAGTGCTCGGACCGCGCCATCGCCGCCACCACCGGGCTCTCCGTCAAGACGGTGAGCGCGATCCGGCGGTGTGCAACCGACGACATTCCCCAGTTGCACGCCCGCGTCGGCCTGGACGGCCGCATCCGCCCCCTGAGCACCGCCGACGGACGCACCATCGCCGCCCGCTACATCGCCTCCAACCCCACCGCCTCGCTGCGGGAGGTCGCCGCCGTCTCCGGCATCTCCACCGGCACGGTGCGCGACGTCCGCCGAAGGCTGCGCCGCGGAGACGACCCCGTACCGGTCAAGCAACGCCCCGACACCGAGCCCCGGCGCCCCGCCCCGGCCCAAGATGCCGACACCAACGGCGCACCCCGGACGGCGCGCCCCGCGGCGAACCGGCCCTCCGTGCTGCACGTGCTGCGCCGCGACCCCACGCTGCGCTTCACCGAGACGGGGCGCGCCCTGCTGCGCCTCCTGGACAGCCGCGTGCAGGCGACCGCCTTCCAGGAGCAGCTGATCTCCGGGCTCCCGCCGACCAGCAGGCAGGCCGTCGCACAGGCCGCACGGGAGTACTCCGAGGCCTGGCTCGCCCTGGCCGACCGGATCGAGACCGAGCGTACGCAGACGGCGGCGGAGCCCCGCCCCGCCGCCGCTCCCCACGCCCCGCAGCCCTGATCTACCGGCTGCCGACGGGCGCACTGACGTCGTCCAGGAAGTTCTCCAACGTCTCCCGGAAGAGCGCCGGTTCCTCGAAGGGCAGCGCGTGCCCGCCCGCCAGCTCCAGGTAGGCGGCGGAGGGGATCGCCTGTGCCAGCTGCCGCTGGTGGTGGCGCGGAACGATCAGGTCGTGGGAGCCCGCGACCACCAGCGTCGGGGCGCTGATGCGTTCCAGGTCCGCCGTGATGTCGACGCGCGCGTTGAGCGCGCACTGACGGGCCATGCCCGACGCGTCGAAGAGCCCGTCGAAGCCCGCGACGGCGACGTCGAAGTCCGCAGCGGAGCGGGCCGACAGGCTGCCGGGGCCCATGGCGGTCAGCTGGAGGACCCGCGAGAGGAGACTCTTGTCGACGCGCAGCAGACGCTGCCACGTCTCGAACTGGAAGGCCTGCCACGGATCGGTGGCGGCCCAGCCCGCATGCAGGAACAGCGAGCGCACCCGCCCCCGCTCCCGTGCCGCGGTGGCCGCGGCCACCACGGCACCCAGGGAATGGCCCGCGAGATGGTACGAATCCAGCCGGGCCGCGTCCGCGGCGGCGACCACCTGCGCGACGAGATCATCGATGCTCAGGGGCCCTCCGGCGTCCGTCGTGGCACCCGAACCCGACAGGGTCGGCGCCACGACGGTGAACCGCCGTGAGAGGGAATCGATCAACGCTCCCCATGTGCCGAGGGCATCGGCCCCCGTGCCGTGGACCAGAACGAGACCCGGCCCTGCGCCCACCACGAGACAGTCGACGCTGCTGGCGCCGCCGGACAGTTCCACCTGGATCATCGGCATGTCGAAGCTCCCTCAGACCCGGGCCGGAGCGGCATCGGCGGTGCTGCTCTCGCCCTCCGGCACCGCCACCGGGTGCTTGCCCCGCCGGGAGGTGAGCGCCGCGACGACGGCCAGGACGAGACCGGAGCCGCTGAGCAGCGCACCCACCCAGTTGGTGTCGTTGTAGGCGAAGCCGCCGCTGATGGCCAGGCCGCCCGCCCAGGCCCCGATGGCGTTGCCGAGATTGAAGCCGGCGATGTTGGCCGCCGACGCGAGCGTGCCCGCGCCGGGCGCCTCCTGCATCACCCGGGCCTGCAGCGGCGGCACCGTACCGAAGATGACCGCACCGAGCAGGAACAGCCAGATCGCCGCAAGCGGCTTGTACTCGGCGGTGAAGGTGAAGGTGGCGAGGACGACGGTCAGTGCCGTGAAGAGAACCAGGATCGTGGCCATGGGGGCGCGGTTGGCGGCCTTGCCGCCCAGGGCGTTGCCCACGACGAACCCGCAGCCGAAGACCACGAGCAGCCACATGACGCTGCCCGACGCGAAGCCCGTGATCTCGGTCATCATCGGGCTGACGTAGCTGTAGCTGGCAAACAGACCGCTGAAGCCAAGGGTGGTCATCGCGAGGGCCAGCCACACCTGCGGCCGCTTGAACGCCGCGAACTCCTGCCGCAGCGAGGCCTCGGGATCGGCGGGCTGACGGGGAATCATGGCTCCGACGGCCAGGATGCCGAGGACACCGAGCGCGGTCACGGCCCAGAACGCAGAACGCCAGCCCATCGCCTGGCCGAGCCACGTGCCCGCGGGCACCCCCACCACGTTGGCGATGGTGAGTCCGCTGAACATCATGGCCACCGCGCCGGCCTGCTTGCCGGGGGCGACCACCGAGGCCGCGACCACCGAACCGATGCCGAAGAACGCCCCGTGGCACAGGGACGAGACGATCCGCCCGGTCAGGAGCATGCCGTAATTGGGGGCGAGCGCGGAGAGCGCGTTGCCGACGACGAACAGCACGAGGAGCCCGGTCAGCACATGCTTGCGGCTCACTCGTGTGGTCAGGGCGATGAGGGCGGGCGCCCCCACCGCCACCCCCAGCGCGTAGCCGGAGATGAGCAGCCCGGCGGTGGGAATCGATACGGACAGATCCCCCGCGACCTCCGGCAGCAGACCCATGATGACGAACTCATTGGTCCCGATCGCGAAGGCGCCTATCGCCAGGGCTAGTAGTGCGAGTGGCATGGGGAACCCCTTTTGAAGATGCATCCAACGGAGCGGATCCAACAGAGCGGGCAGTTCTTTCGCCTGCCCGTGGCAGACGAACCAGACCGTTCCACAGGCCCGCTGACCGGGCAATGCACGGTTGCACGAAGCGATCCCCCGCCGCTCCGGCCGCACGCTCGCTGTGCAATTTCCAAAAGGCCGCTGTCTACGCCCTCCAGGGCGAAAATCGGTAAGGTCCCCGAGTTCCGAGACCACACCGTCAAACCCTCAAGAGGAATTCCCGTGACACAGGTTATGCCGAAACCCGCCCGTGACAGCGGTGCGCCAGCAGTTCGAGCACGTCCGAGCAAGCTTCCGTCGCTGACCGGTGTGCGCGCCATCGCCGCTGTTCTCGTCGTGCTGTTCCACGCATCCCTCACCGAGATGCTGAACCCCTTCGCCGACACGAATGTGGCCGACGGCTACAAACTCGTTTTCAGCAAGGCGGGTTGGCTCGCCGTGTCATTCTTCTTCGTGCTCAGCGGATTCGTGCTCACCTGGTCGGCCAGACCCACCGACACCGTCACGGGATTCTGGAAGCGCCGATTGCTGAAGATCTACCCCAACCACATAGTGGTCTTCGCCCTGTCCATGGTGCTTTTCGCCGCCGCGACCGCGAAAGCCGCCGTATGGCTGCCGAATCTGCTCCTCATCCATTCGTGGTTCCCCCGCGAAACGACGTTCATCAGCATCAACCAGCCCGCCTGGTCGCTGTGCGCCGAACTCCTCTTCTACCTGATCTTCCCGTTCGTCATCCCCGTCGTGCGGCGCATGTCCGCCCGTGCTCTGTGGTCCACGGCCGCGGCGATGGTGACGGGCATGGTCGCCCTTCAGGTGGTCGTCGACCTCTTCCTGCCCCAGGGCCCCATCACGGTCAATCACCCGCTGTCCGAGCCGCAGTGGTGGATCTCGTACAACTTCCCGCCGTCCAGGCTCTTCGAGTTCATCCTGGGCATGGTGATGGCGCGTCTGGTCATGGCGGGCAAGTGCCCCCGGATCGGCCTTGCCCCGGCCGCGCTCCTGATGGCCGCGGGCTACGCCGTCGCGCTGGTGGTGCCCTGGCAGTACGGCCTCACCGTCGCCATGATCGTCCCGATCGCGGTGCTCGTCTGCTCGCTGGCGCAGGCCGACGTCGCGGACCGGCACACGTTCCTGCGGAGCAGGACGATGATCTGGCTCGGCGAGATCTCCTTCGCGACCTACATGTTCCATTTCGTGGTGCTCGTCATGGCCGGGAAGTGGCTCGACGGCCGTCTGCTCGCGACCCCGGCGGCGACCGCGCTGGTTGTCGCCGCGCTCCTGGTCTCCCTGCTCGGCGGCTGGCTCCTGTACGTCGGCGTCGAGCGCCCCGTGATGCGCCGCTTCGGCCGCACCCGCCCGAAGCCGGGCGCCGTCGGGGAAACCCCGGCGCCCCGGGAGCAGCCCCGGGAGCCTGGCGAACCCCGGGACGACCGGGAACGGGAAATGGCCGCGTCAGGACAGCACTGACGGCGCCATCGGCAGCGACGTGCCGCCCGCAGCCATGACATGCGACATGTGTGGTGCAGGTATGACCCCTGGCGGAGTGTGGACGTAGCATGTCGGGGTGACGGCGCAGAAGCAGCAGACGAACCGGCAGGCGGACCAGCAGACGGGGCAGCAGACGAGCCGCCAGACGAAGCGGCCCCTTCGGGCCGATACCGAGCGGACCATCCAGACGATCCTGGAAGCGTCCGAACGCGTCCTGGCCGCCAACCCCGCAGCGACCATGGAGCAACTCGCCAAGGCCGCCGGGGTCGCCCGCACCACCGTCCACCGCCGGTTCGCCACCCGCGACGCGCTCCTCGACGAGCTCACCGGCTGGGCCGCCCGGCAGTTCGCGGACGCCGTCGACGCCGCACGGCCGGACGCCGCACCGCCGCTCGTCGCCCTCTACCAGGTCACCGCCAACGTCCTGCGCGTCAAGACCGACTGGTCGTTCTCCATGAACCGCGCGGCCGAGGGCGTCAACCCCGAGGCGGACCGCATCCACGCCGAGGTCCGCACCACCTGCATCCGGCTCTTCCGCCGCGCCCAGGAAGCGGGCGTGCTCCGCCCCGACATCGACCTCGACTGGACCCGGCGCGTCTACTACGCCCTCATCCACGAGGCGGCCAAGGAAGGAGCGGAAGCCGAGGGCGGCGCGGACGCGGACGCGCTCGCCACGCGCGTCATGGACACCCTGCTGCGCGGCGCCGGAGACCCGTCCCGGCTCGGCGGGCACGCGGGCATCTGAAGCCGTCGCTGCGGGTCAATACACCTAGCGCGCGGCGGACGCTCCCTCCGCCGGGACCGACGCGGTGACGGCGAAGGCGACGCTGTAGGTGAGCGTGTCGGGGCGGTCCAGGTGCTCCATGAACAGGGAGAAGAACTCGTCGGCAAGCTCGTCGCTGCCCAGCGCGGCCGTGGCCGTGGGCCTGGCGACGTCGAATTTCAGCGCCCACTGTTCCCGCCGCACGGGATCGATACTGCCCGCGATCAGGTGGTAGGGCTCGACCGCGACGTCGATGTCGCGCAGCCCGCAGCGCAGGGCCACGGTGTACAGCTTGCGCCCCACCTGCCAGTCGAACCCGCGCTCGGCGGTGCCCGCGAGCACGCCGGAGAGCAACTCCTGGAGCCGGTCGTCGATCGGGTGGTTCCAGTTGAGCTGGCCGTCGAGTTCGTACAGCACGATCGTGCCGCCCGGCCGTATGACCCGGCACAGTTCCCGGACCGCGGCCTCCACGTCCGGCACGAACTGGAGCATGAGCCGGCAGTAGCCGAGGTCGAAGGCATCGTCGGCGAACGGCAGATGGCGGACATCGGCCTCGACGGCGGTTCCTTTGCCGCCGAGATTGCGCCGCGCCTCGGCGACCCGGTGGCTGCCGATGTCGACGCCGGTGACGGTGATGCCCCGGCCGCGGTCCGCGACCGCGGCGGCGATGACGCCCGGCCCGCAACCGGCGTCGAGGACGTTCATCCCGGGACGCAGGTGCGCGTCGAGCCGGTCACCGACCCATCGGTCGGGGTCGACCTTCTCGCTGAGACGGCGGGCTTCACGCGTGTCCTCCATGAGATAGCGCATGTTCAGGCACTCCGTCGTCGTTGCTGCGTCCGGTCGCTGTAGGAGTCGCACACCGCCTGGCAGGCGTGCCGGAAACCCCTGCGGGTGGTGATGATCTCGGCGTACTTGCGGGTGGGGTGCAGGCCGAGGCCGGTCAGGACCCGCGTGGTCCGCGGAGCGGACATGACCGGGACCGGGGCGCCGGGGTAGTCCCGGTAGACCTCACGTGTGCGGTGCAGCAGTGCCGCCGCCGCCTTGCGCAGCACGGCCGGGTCAGCGGTGTGGTCGAGGACCAGGTCGCACTTGTTCTCCAGGAGCGAGGGATTGATGCCGAAGGGGCCACGCTGGCAGAGGGCGAGCCCCACCAGCCGACCGCGGACGGAGGCGGCAAGCGGGACTTGGTAGCGGCGCAGCCCGCAGCGGCCCCAGATACGGTCGAGTTCGTCCCACCGGGCGTCGGGGCCGGTGAGTTGGGCCGCCGGGGCGTACAGCGCCCCGCGCGCCTCGGCGACCAGGCGCAGGTGATCGTCGCTCAGCGAGCCGTCGAGGCGCTCGACGTCGATCTCGGGGTACCGCAGGTCACCACCGGGCCGGTACGGGCAGTAGTCCAGGTCCACGACGGTGGTGTTGTCGCGGTCCTCGGCCACCCGGTGCGCGAAGTCGGCCGCGACCGGATGCCCGGGCCGGAACCAGCTGGAGCGGAACTGCGCCCCGGCGTCCGACAGGTGACGGTACCCGGCGACGACCGCCGCTCTGGTGACGTACGGGTTCTTGCCGTTGGACACCAACGACGTGAGGGCATAGGTGTGTTCAGCGGCTCGCCACAACGTGATCGCGGCCCACGCGCCACGCTCGTCGGAACAGTAGACGAGGGTGAACAGGTCGTCCGGACTGCGCAGCGCGCGATCCCAGTTGGCCCGGACGAGCGCCAGATTGCTCCCGAGCATCTTCCTCTTCTGCTCGTAGAGGAAGCCCGCCTCCTCGTACATCGCTTGCAGTTCGATCCCGTCGATTTCGTTCACGGCGATGCGGTAGCCGTCCAGCAGCGGCGCGAATCCGGGGAGCAGGTCTTGTGGGTAGTCGTGGCCAAGCATGAGTTTCCAACCTCCGGTCATGGGCGAGGCGAGGGAGGGGCACGGCGGTCGGCTGCTCCCCTCACTCCTCGGGCCGCCGGGCGGCGATCAGCACGTATCCGATTTCCGGTGTCCACTCGAGCCGTCGTCCTTCCTCCAGGCGCCGCTCGAACTCCTCGGCACCGATCGCCCGCACGTACTCGTCGCGGCACGCTTCCGCACCTGCCACGAAGTGGCGGCTGGAACGGCGGGTCCGGTCGCTGACGTCGGCGATCTCCAGGGGTTCGAGGCCGGCCTCGCGCAGCAGCGCGCCGTACTCGTCGATCCGCACCATGGAGTAGGTCTCGTCCGACGTCTCCGCCTTGGGCGCGCCGTCGCCGTTGTCGCCGGGCAGGGTCGGCCGTGCGATGTCGGCGAGCGCGAGGCGGCCGCCGGGACGCAGCACGCGCCTGATCTCCTGGAGCGCCCGCAGCTTGTCCGGCATGTGCATCATCGACTCCAGCGACAGCACACCGTCGAACGTACCGTCCGGATAGGGCAGGCTCATGGCGTCGACGACCTCGAAGGAGGCCGCCCCTGCCAGGCCCGTCGCGTTGCCCGCACGCTCGTTGGCGAGGGCCACCTGGCGGGGGCTGATGGAGATTCCCTTGATCGTCACCGGGTGGTCGCGGGCCAGCTTGAGCGCGGGCGACCCGATACCGCAGCCCGCGTCGAGCACGTACTGGCCGGGCCGCGGGTCGAGCCGCCGGATGACCTGCTCGGTCATGTGGTCCACGGCCTCTTCGAAGCTGCTGTCGTCGTCGGGTCCGCTCCAGTAGCCGTAGTGGAGATTGCCGTTCCACAACTTGGCCATGACGGTGGTGATCTCGTCGTACATGTCGGCGACCTTGCTGCTGCTGGGCGCTTTCTCCGTCGTCATCGCGCGTCAACCTCTCTCAGCGGGTGTGTGCGTGGTCAGGGGTGCTTTCAGCTGCCGATGCTCTGCCCGAACCGGAAGAACCTGCCGGGGTCGTAGGCCTGCTTCACGGCGGTCAGCCGTGCGTAGTTCTCTCCGTAGTAGGCCGTCCGCCAGTCCGTGAGGTGCGGGTCGGGAAAGTTGATGTAGTCCTCGGGAATGCCGTAGCGGTCACACACCGCGAAGCCCTTGTCGGCCCACTTCTGCGCGGCCTCGCGGCTTGAGCCGTCCGGGCTGTCCTCGTTCAGGCCGACCGTGTAGCCGATGTAGTACTGCGAGGTCCGGTGCACGTACGCGGTCTCCCCGCGCCCCACACGGTTGGCCTGGCCGCCCAGGGCGAAGAAGGTCAGATAGCGGAACTGCTCCTTGACGCGGTCGGCGTCGAACGCCTCGATCAGTTCCCGCACCGCGGTACGCGAAAGAGGCCGGTCGGCGAGCCGCCCGCGGTCGACCGCGAAGTGGTAACGCGGGACCTTCGCCTCGGGGTTGCTGCCCACCAGGTGGCACTCCTCGACGGAGTAGTCCCCGCACTCGTACAACTGCATCGACGCCTTGTCGTAGGGCAGGTCGGCGATGTCCTCGGTGGCGGGCCGCCGCCCGATGGCGTCGACCAGTTCGTTGCGGGCCCGCCGGAAGTCGCCCTCGCTGCCCAGGAAGGCTCCGTGGACCAGGAGTTGCGGCACCGCGTCGGGTGTCGACTTCGCCAGGAAGATCGCCAGGGTCGATCCCCAGGAGTCGGGGGCGTGCCGCAGCCACTCCAGATAGGCGTGGGTGACGTCGACGGCGTGCTCCCAGTCCCAGGTCAGGTTGAAGTTCACCAGGGAAGGGATGGAGACCGGCCGGACCTGGAAGCCGGTGACGATCCCGAAGTTGCCGCCACCGCCGCCCCGCAGCGCCCAGAACAGGTCGGCCTCGGACTTCTCCGACGCCCGCACCACACTGCCGTCGGCAAGGACCACCTCCGCGGACTGCAACATGTCCGAGCCCAGACCGTACTTACGGGTCGCCCAGCCGATGCCGCCGCCGAGCAGATAGCCGCCCGGACACACGCTCGGACACAGCCCGGAGATGGTCTGGAGGCCGTGCGGTGCCAGCTGGTGCACGATGTCCACGGCCTGCGCGCCCGGCCCCAGATGCACGGAGCCGTCACCGGGGCGCACCCGGTTCATCCGCGATACGTCGACGATCAGGCCCGGTGTGGTGGACCAGCCGGCGTAGTTGTGGCCGCCGCTGCGCGGGGCGACCGGCAGGTCGTGGGCGGCCGCGAAACGCAGACACCGCGCCACGTCCCCGGCCGTCTCGCAGTACGCGACACACTGCGGACGCACGGAGTTGAACTGGCCGAGCACCATGGCCTTGGCCTGCTCGTAACCGCGATCGGCGGGCAGCACGCACTCGCCGCGCAGCGCGTCGCGCAGCCGCCCCCAGGGAATGCGGTCCCCCGTCCGGCTGAAGGCCTGATGCGCCCCGGTGCTCACGGTGGCCGCCAGCGCGGCCCCGGTTCCCAGTCGCAGCGTCGTACGTCGGTCCAACAACACGGAAGGATCCCTTCGGGTCGTGCCTGATCGGCTTTCCTGGTACGGGGTGTCAGCGTGGTACGAGGTGTCAGCGCGCGGTCGAGCCGGCGCGGGGCCGCACTGCCCCGGCGCCGGGACGGGCATCGCCGCACCAGCGGGTCAGCGCGCCGCGCAGGGCACCGGTGTCGTCGGCGTCACCGGCCCAGGCCACATAGCCGTCCGGGCGGGCGAGGAGCACCTCCGGCAGCCGGACACGGCCCTGGGCATGGCTGCGGGTGACGTGGATCCGCTCGCCCCAGCCGTCGGCCGCGAGGTCCGCGGCCCGGCCGCCGGGGGACTGGTCGAGCAGGACGAACCGCCGCTGCCGGAAGAGTTCGAACAGCCGCCGGCCGCTGCCTTCGCGGCCGTGCAGGGTGGCGTCCGGGACACGGGTGCCCACCAGGGAGTTGTGCCGGTCCTGGCGCGGCGGCGGATAGCGCAGCGTGAAGTTGGCGAACTCCTTGAGCACCGGCGTCTGCAACGGCCCGAAGCGGCCGCCCTTCATGATGAGCCAGCGTGCGAGGCGGGCCGGCGGGGAGTCCGAGATCTCGAAGCGGAAGTTCATGTCCGTCTTGCGCAGGGTGGCCGCGGCGATCGGCAGCCGCTCCTGCTCGTAGGAGTCGAGCAGGCCGTCCGGTGCCCAGCCGTGCAGTTCGGCCGCCAGCTTCCAGCCGAGGTTCATGGCGTCCTGGATGCCTACCTGAAGCCCCTGTCCGCCGGAGGGTATGTGGGTGTGCGCGGCGTCTCCGGCCAGCAGCACCCGCCCGCGGCGGTATCGGGTTGCGTGCCGCTGCGAACTGCGGAAGCGGGACAGCCACAGGGGGTCGTAGGGGGCCAGGTCGATGCCGAGGATGCCGCGGATGCTGTCCGACGCGTCCGCCAGCGTCAGGGGCTGCTCCACCGGGACGGTCATCTTCTGCCGGTCGAGGATGATCAGGCGGTAGGTGCCGTCGCCGAAGGGGTAGGCGGCGACCATGCCGCGGCGTGTGATGCGTGCGTAGATCTCCGGGTCGGGGGGACGGGCCAGCGGGGCGTCGACGATCATCAGGGACTGGTGGTAGTCGCGGCCGGGGAAGGGGATGCCGACGCTCTGGCGTACGGTGCTGCGGACTCCGTCGCAGCCGACGAGGTAGTCCGCGGTCCGCGTCCGCCGGGTGCCGTCGGAGCCGGTGATCTCGACCCGCACCGCATCCCGGTCCTGGTGCACGGCCGTGACTTCGGCCCCGCGCTCGATCTGCGCGCCCTCCTCCAGGGCCGCCTTCTCCAGGAGTTCCTCGGTGCGTGACTGCGGGATGATGAGGATGTACGGGAACGGCGTGTCCAGGCGGCGGTACTCCAGGTGCCCGCGCAGGTCACCCAGCGGGGGCCGGGTGCAGGGCAGCCCCGCGTCGAGGCAGGGCTCCATCTGGTCGCGCATGTCGAGCAGTTCCATGGTGCGGGGCATCAGGCCGAAGGCCCGGGAGTACGGGGAAGGCCGGCGCCGCTTCTCCACGACGTGGCACCGGATGCCGGAGCCGCTGAGTTCGCCGGCGAGGGCGAGGCCGGTGGGGCCGGCTCCGGAAATGATGACGAGGGGCGGGTCGGTGGACACGAGTTCTCCTGGGGGCTGCCGGGGAAGGGGGAGCGCGCGGAGGGGGCGCTAGGGCAGTCGCACGCTGTCGCGGATGTTGCCGCGCAACGGCGTCGGGGGCGCTGTCGTGCCGCGGGGCAGCAGCCGCATCGGCAGACCGTCGCTCGGCACCAGCGAAACGCGCATCGACCGGTTCACCCGGGTGCCCGGCACCAGCACGGGGCGGAACTTCTGGAGCAGCACCGCCAGGACGGTCTTCATCTCCAGCATGGCGAAGTGCCGGCCCACGCAGTTGTGGGCGCCGGCCCCGAACGGCAGGTACTCGTACGTCGAGGGGCTCTCCCGCTCCCAGCGGGCCGGGTCGAAGCGCAGCGGATCGTGGTAGGTCTCCTCCAGCCGGTGGGTGACGTAGGAACTGAAGAACACCATGGCGCCGGTGGGCAGTTGGTACCTGCCGAAGGCGGCGGGCCGCGCGGTGTAGCGGATGAGCATCGGGGCGGGCGGCAGCAGGCGCAGCGTCTCCTTGAGGACGGCGTCGAGCAGCGGCAGCCGGCCCAGTTGGTCGTCGTCGGGCGGCCCGCCGCCGCAGACGGCGCTGACTTCGTCGGCCACGTCGTTCATCAGCCGCGGATGCTGGTCGAGCAGGAGGAGGGTCCACATCAGGGTGGCCGTGCTGCTGTCGTGGCAGAAGGCGGTGTAGGCCTCGCCGACGAGTTCGGCCTCGCTCAGCCGGCTGCCGTCTTCGTCCTCGGCGTGGACCAGGCTCGTCAGGACGTCGTTGCCGGTACTCCCGCCCGCGCGGCGTTCCCGGATCATCTCCAGGAGCAGTGCCTCGATCTCCTCGCAGGTGCGCAGAGCCGTTCGGAAGGGGCTGGCCGGCAGGTCGTAGGGGGCCAGCAAGGTCAGGGGCGACGCGGCCACCCGCAGCAGCCGGCTGATGAGTCCTTGCAGCCGGTCGATCCTGGCGGGGGCGTCGATGTCGAACACGGTCCGCATCGCGGTGAGCATGATGATGCGCGCGAGGGCGTCGTGCATCGGTACGACGTCTCCGGCGCGCCAGCGGGACAGACAGCGCTCGGTCACGTCGGCGACGGTCTCCCGGTGCACCAGGACACGGCGGGCGCTGAAGGAGGGCTGCATGAGCCGGCGATGTGTGCGGTGCGGATCGCCGTTGCGTCGCAACAGGCCGTTGGTGAGCCGGTAAAAGGAACTCTGCTCCGGAATCCGTACCTCACGGAATGAGTCGGCGATGAAGACGTCCGGCTCCGCGAAGATCTTCTTGAGGTACTCCGGGCCGAACGCGAAAACGTGGCGCGGACGGTGCGGGTCCCAGGCGCTGGCCTGACCGTAGCGGGCGTACTGGCGCATGAAGTATTCGGCTGGATCACCCAGCATCCGCAGTCCCCGGGTGCGCCAGCCCACCAGGGGGATCTGCGCGGGGCCGGGGAGCTGGGCGGGTGCTGAGACGGCCATAGCGTTGTTCATGGAGTCTCCAGAGGTGGTCCATGAATAGGTCTCGTGAGCCGGTGGCCGCGACGGTGTTCTCCGGATTACGCGACCTTGGCCGACACCGTACAAGCGGCTGAGTGCGGTCGGACGCGCAAGGAAAGAAGCGGGAAAGAACCCCTGCCGCCGAAAGGCTCAGACCGAGGGGGCGGTGTCGGGTTCGAGTATGTAGCCCCGCCCCCAGGCGGTCTGGAGGACCAGGCCCAGCGGCCGTATGCGGCGGCGTATGCGCATGATGTGCAGGTCGAGGGCGTTGCGCGTGCTGCATGCTTCGCACTCCTCGAGGCACTCCAGGAGCTCTTCCCGGTGGACGAGCGACTGGAAGGCGTCGGTCATGCATTCCAGCAGGTTGGTCTCCACCGGGGAGATGGCCACCACACGGTCGCGGTACTTCAGAGCGCCGCTCGGATCCACCCGGGGCACGGTGAAGGGCTGGGACTTGGCCCGTAATGCGGCCACGCGTGCCTGTAGGTCAGCGGTGCTGATGGGCGCGCGCACCCAGTCCTCGCGTACGTCGGAACAAAGGGGCGCGGGTGCTCCGCCCTCTATGACGAGCAGGCGCAGTTCTCCCTGCTCGACACATTTTCGTCGCTTGGCCGATTCCGTGGGCCACCGCACCAGTTTGACTTGGACTCGATTTCCTCGATGTCGCCTCAATGGACTTGCCCTATCGGTCTCGTGGGAGAACACAGGTGCTTTGCGGCGCGGAAGGGGGTCGGTTCAGTGTTCCGGTGTCTTGGCCCTGACCTCGGCGATGAGTTTTTCGAACGCCTCCCAGTCGATGTGCGGCGGCTCTTGGGAGTGCCGTTCGAGGTAGGTGTCCGACGCCTTGTGGAAACGCCGGAACAGGGCGTCCACGTCCACGGGTCCGAGGCCCATGAGCACGGGCTCCGCGGTCGGCCGGAACACCCGTTCAGCGCTCTGGGGAGTCTCGCCCGGCTCCAGGGTGCCGGGCAGCATCATGGAGCGCTGGTCCTCCAGCTTCTCGTCGTGGTGGTGCCACAACAGGTTGGCGGCGACCGCTTGGGAGCCGGGGTCGGGCAGGACGGACATGACGAGGAAGGTCCCGCGCGTCCATCGGGCGTGGCACCGCAGGCTGACGGGGTCGTCTGCGTCGAGGAAGGAGAGGACCGGAGTGGTGGCCTGTGTGCCGAAGTGGGCGAGCAGGCCCTCGATCCGGTCCTCCTCGTTGCCGTTGCTGGTCACAGGACACGCTCCATCTCTTGGGTTCCCGGCTTTCCGCGCAGCGTCCAGATCTTGCGGGGTCGTACGGTGATCCGTGCTCGCCAGTACGTGCGTACCCGGATGTCGACGCTGCGTTCTTCCGGGTCGAAGACGAGGTCCTGCGAGGCGGGCTTCTTGCGGAAGAGTTCTTTCCAGAAGTCCTCCATGCCCTCGGCGCCGTAGACGCGCTGGTCCACCGTCGCGGTGCCCTGCACGAGCACGGCCGGCGGGTCGCTCAGTCCCGAGCCGGTGAACTCGGAGAAGGACAGCGCGACGCGGGGGTCGCGCTGGATGCGGTAGAGCTTGCTGGGGATGATGACGCCGCTGCTGAGGATGAAGTCCCGCTGGCCGGGGCGCCACAGATGCAGCATGGGTGCGGTGAGCGGACGTTGTTCCCGGCGGGACAGCGTCGTCATCTCGCAGGTGATGGTGCGGGCGAACACCTCGCGCACCTCATGGGGCAGGTCCTCGGTCACGTCTCCTCCGTCCTGTTGCCCTCGCGGGCCGCCAACGGCGTAGGGGGGTCCTGTGGGGTCTGTGGGGGTGGGGTCGGTTCGGGTGCGGCGAAGGCGAGCATGCCCGCCACCAGGGCCGCACCGGCGGCGGCGAGATAGCCGAGCGAGTAGTTGCCCAGGCTGCCGAGCGCGCCGAGTGTCGCGACGGAGGCCAGGACGGCGAGGCCGATCGCCGAACCGAGCTCCTGCGCGGTGTTGATGAGGCCGGAGGCGCGACCGTGCTCGGACTCGGGGACGGCGGTGGCCAGGGAGACCATCGGCGCGTAGGACAGTCCGTTGCCGGCCGCGACCAGGGCGAGGCCGGGAAGAATCCCGGTCAGGTAGCTGCCGGAGCCGGACGCGGTGAAGACCAGGAGAAGCAGTCCGGCGGCGGCGACGAGAGAGCCGAGCAGCAAGAACGTGCGGGCGCCGACCCGTTCGACCAGGGCACCGGCCTTGGGCGCGATGAGCAGCACGATCAGGGTGATCGGCGCGAAGCCGAGCCCGGTCTGCAAGGGCCCGTAGCCCATCTCGGTCTGCATGGTCAGCGTGCTGAAGTACAGGGCCGACGTGGTGGCGCTCGCGTTGAGCATGAGGACCACGTTGGCCACGGCCACGTTGCGGCGGGCCAGCAGTTTGCCGGGCAACACCGGTTCAGGGGCGCGCCGTTCGACCATCACCAGGGCAACGGCAAGGAGCCCCACGACGAGCAGCCCGGTCGCCGTCAGCCAGCTCTCGCCGCCCGAGACGTCCGCGAGCAGGACGCTGGTGCCGCCCAGAGTGGCCGCAAGCAGGATGGCGCCCGGCACGTCGAGGCGCTCGCGCGGCTCGTCCGACGGGCGCTGCCCGTCGGCGGACAGCAGCCGCAGGGCGCTGATGACGACGAGTGCGCCGATCGGGACGTTGATGAGGAAGATGCCCCGCCATCCGATGTACTCGGTCACCACCCCGCCGAGAAGCTGTCCCGCGATTCCGCCCGCCGAGGCGACGGCGGTCCAGATGCCCAGTGCGCGGTTGCGCAGCTGGCCTTCCCGGAAGGCGCCGACGAGCAGCGCCATGGCGCTGGGGGAGACCATGGCGGCGCCGACTCCCTGGCCCGCCCGGGCGGCGAAGAGCTGCCAGCCCTCCTGGGCGAGGCCACATAGCAGGGACATGACAGTAAAGAGGATCAGGCCGGCGATCAGGAGCCTGCGCCGGCCGAAGATGTCACCCGCCCGCCCGGCGACGATCATCAGACTGCCGAAAGCCACTGTGTAGGCGACGCTGGTGAGCTGCAGAAAGCTCACCGGAACGTCGAGTTCGGAACGGATCGACGGGACGGCGATGTTCACGACGACGACGTCGACGATCAGTACGAACTGCGCCGAGCACAGCAGCCACAGCAGCGCACGCTGGCGGCGGGTCCACGTTGCTCCTGATTCTGCGGCCATGGGTGTCCTCCCATTTCTGAACGGCCACTCAGTTTACAGCGTAACGGATCGCCGCTCGCGGGGTCGCGTTCAAGTCACTCCGGCGGGGCGGGGGCGGTGCGCGCGGTGCGTTCCCGGCCTCCTGCGCGTCCTACCAGCGCACGGGCAGGGCTGAGGGGGCGCGCAGCACGGACCCCTGCTTCCAGACGACGTCCTCCGGAGGCAGGTCGAGCGCCAGGTGCGGCCGGCTCTCGATGAGCGTGCGCAAGCCGATCTGCAGCTCGGCGCGGGCCAGTTGGGAGCCCAGGCAGAAGTGCGGCCCGTGGTGGAAGGCCAGGTGCGGGTTGGGGCGGCGCCGCAGGTCGATGTCCTGCGGGTCGGCGAAAACCTCCCCGTCCCGGTTGGCCGCGTTGTTGGAGGGCACGATCGTCTCTCCGGCCCGCACCAGGTGCCCCGCGACGGTGACGTCCTCGGTGGCCACCACCGGGTTCCCGCCGTACGAGAGGAGGGGCACGTAACGCAGCAACTCCTCGACGGCGTCCGGGATCTCCTCAGGGTTTGCCTGGAGTGACTTCAGCCGTTCGGGCCTGGTCAGGAGCAGGAAGGTGAAGTTGCACAGCTGCGAGGACGTGGTCTCGTAACCGGCGACGACGGCGCCGAAGCCGAGGTTGACCAACTCCTGGTCGTCGAGGGTGCCTTCGTCCCCGCTCTGGCGGACCAGCTCGCCGAAGAAGGTGTCCGACGGGGCGCGGCGCTCGGCGGCGACCAGGTCGGTGAAGTAGCGCTGCACGCCGATGACGGCGTCCTGGATCTCCTCCGGGGCGAACGCCGTGGTCGACACCACGGCATCGAAGAATGGCGCGAACCGTTCGCTGTCCTCGTACGGCACTCCGACGAACTCGCACACCACCTGGCCCGCCAGCGGCTGGGCGTAGGCCGTGACCAGATCCATCGGCGGTGTCCGCCCCGCGGGGCCGCCGAGAAGCTCTTCGGCGATCTGCCGCACCCGCGGGCGGAAGGCCTGTACGCGGCGGGCGGTGAACGCCCGGTTGAGCAGTCGGCGCACATCGGTGTGCCGGGGCGGATCCAGGTAGCCCAGACCGTCGGCCACCGGCTGCTCGAAGAACCTCGGCGCTCCGGGCCGCACGGACGCGGCGCGGCTGAAGCGGCTGTCGGACAGCACGAACCGGACGTCTTCGTGGCGGGTGACCAGCCAGGCCTGCCCTCCGTAGGGCAGGGTGACGCGGCTGATCGGATCGTCCTGCCGCAGTCGGTCGTACTCGGGCTGGACCTCTAATGCGGGACAGGTGTGAAAGGGGTAGTCCGGCGCGTGCGGTTCGCGTGGGCGTGTCACTGGTGGGGCTCCTACTCTTTCTCGGCGCGATCGGGCACGGGGGGCGGGGGCCGCGGATAAAGGCGGGCGAAAAATCGACCCACCATCGTGCCGATGCATGCTTCACGTACCTAGGCCGTCGTTGGCTCCTCTCTCGCTTCTGGCGCGAATCGGGTCGACAAATGCCTCAGAGGGCGATGAACCGCCCGCCGATGACTCGTGCCGCGCAGCTGTTTCTGTCGCCGATCCGACAGAAACGGCAGACGCGGAGCCGTCACCCGGCGGCGCCGTTCGACCGCGTCGCCGGCGGCGCGCGCCCCGCAGCAGGCCGCGCGGGCCCGGCCTGCCACGGGGCGGCGGGTACCCCGGTCGCGCCGGGTCACCGGGCGATGTCATGCGGCCGAGGACGCCCCAGAAGATCCAGTACACGGTGATGCTCCTCGCTCTCGTCGGGGCCGGGCTCCGCCGGAGCCGTCGCCGCGGACCTGTGCGCGGCAGGCGGCGCGCGATCCCCGCGCCCTCCTCAGGGCTTCGGGTCCACGGCTTCGGGCGGGACGTGGCCGGACAGATCCACCGGCCAGCCCCGGGCACTCAGTTCGGTGGCCAGCTGTGCCGCCCTGTTGCGGGCCACGCTGATCTCGGCGGTGCCGAGCAGCTGACCGGACGTCCGGTCGAGGACGAAGTCCACGATGTTCATGCCCTTCGCCGTGACCTCGGCCAGCAGCCGGGCGAGTTCACCGGGGCGATCGCGCACGCTGACCCGGACGGTGTCGGCGGCGCCGCCGGGCGACTGCGCATGGGGCGCGGCGGCGCGGCCCAGCAGCGCGCGCAGCCGGTCACGGGCGGTGGCGTCGCCCCGGCCGTCCGCGACCGGGGACATCACCTGTTCCAGCGCCTCCATCGCACGGTGGATGTCGCCGTCAAGGCGCCGCAGATGGCGCAGCACCGCGTCCGCGTTGCCTGCGAGCAGCGCACTCCACGGCTCCACCGCCGACACCGTCTGCGATGTCTGATCAACGCCGCCGGTGTCCTCGGCCAGCGGATGCGGCTGCGCGGGCCGGCTCGCCAGCAACGCCTCTACCAGCTGCGGGAGTTGGGTGGTGCGGGCGGCGATCTCGTCGTGCTGTGCCGCGTCCACCACCACCGGGGTCGCGCCGCTCAGGGCGACGAGTTCCAGCGCCTGGTTCAGGGCCTCGGTGTCGGTCGCCTCCGTGGGGGTGAGCGCCCAGCGCCGGGCCCGGAAGAGGTCGACGCGGGCGGCCAGCGGTCCGGTGCGTACCCGGTCCACGAGCGGATGGCCGCCCACGTAACTGCTCATGTCGCAGGAGCGCCGCAGTGCCTCCTGCTGCGGGCGGAGTTTGACGCCGGCCACGTCGGTGTACGCCCGGGCCGCCGCCTGCTTCTGCAACCGGCTCAGCGTCGGGGCGACCTCGTCCGCGGGCACCGCGAGCAGGGCGAGGTCGACCCTCTTCGCCGGGGGGTCGGCGGTGCCCGCGCCCAGCGACACCGCGAGCCGCAGCGCGTCCTGGTCGGCCCCGGCGAGGTGGACTCCCACCCCGGCCGCGCGCAGCGCGAGAGCCGCCGATGTGCCCACGCACCCGGTGCCGAGTATCAGCGCCGAACGCATCGGCCTGAGCCGTCCTGCCGCAGGTGCGGGGGACCGTGGGCGCTGTGTTCCGCGGGAATTCTCAACGTCCCTCCCGTGCCGGTGTCACCACCGGAATATGCCTGCCCGGCGGCCCCGGAGGCGGCCGGGTGAAAGATTCCTGGCAGGACTGCGCCGCCGCTCGCGCGGTCGGTGGCCGAGGGGCGACGGCGCGCGGGGCCCACGGTCGGGGTGGATTTGCGAACTGTGGTTCAATAACTAGATGGGTCGTCCCAAGAAGATCACCGACGGCGCGTTGCTGGCAGCCTGCGAGCAGGCCATCGGCCGGCACGGACCGAGCTTCACCCTCGCCCAGGTCGCCGAGGAAGCCGACGTCTCCGTCGGCACGGTGGCCGGCAGGTTCGGGTCCAAGCACGGACTGCTCCTGGCGATGATGGCGCAGGGCACCGAGGCGCTGGAGGCCCAGATGCGCAGCGTCAGCGAGGGGCACACCGACCCGGTGGCCGCCATCCGGGACTCGCTGCTGATCACCACGGTCGGTGCCGACGACCCGAACACGGCGGCGCAGCATCTGGCGCAACTGGGGAAGGATCTGGCCGACACACGCCTGCGCGAGGGCTTCGCGGCCCAGCGAAGGGCCGTACGTTCGGTGCTGACGCCGCTCCTCGAATCCGCGAGCCTGCCGTACGCGCCCCCGGCTCACCAGGGGGCATGGATTCTGGCGGCTCTGGTCAACGGCCTGCTTCAGGACTGGGCGTTGAGCGCGGAGGGCGAACTGGCCGACCGGGTGCGCCAGGATCTCGACGCGGTGCTGCTGGCGTGGGGCGGGGAGGGACGCACTCCCTGAACCGACCGCGCCGCCCGATCGACGAGCACACCAGCGATCTACGAACACACCCGCGATGGACGAGCACACCCGCGATTACCGTGAGGAGAGAGTGACGATGACATCTGCACTCAAGGGCAAGGTCGCCGTGGTCAGCGGGGCCACCCGCGGTTGCGGCCGGTCGATCGCGGTCGAGCTGGGAGCGCTGGGCGCCACGGTGTTCGCGGCCGGGCGGTCCACCCGCGACCGGCGCAGCGAGATGAACCGGCCGGAGACGATCGAGGAGACCGCGGAACTGGTCTCCGCGGCCGGCGGCACGGGGATCGCGGTGTTCTGCGACTTCCTCGACCAGAAGAGCGTCACCGCGCTGCGCGAGCGGATCGTCGCCGAAACCGGCGGACAGCTGGACGTACTGATCGACGACGTGTGGGGCGGCGACCCCTTCATCGACTGGGACAAGCCCTTCTGGGAACAGGACGTGGAACGGGCGTTGGGCGCCTGGCGCAACGGCCTCGAGACACATCTGCGGGCCCTGCACGCCCTGCTTCCGCTCCTGACGGACAAGCCCGGCGGACTGGTGGTCGAGGTGACCGACGGCGAGGCCGACAGCAATTCGGGCTCGCTCGTCTACGACCAGGTGAAGACCGGTGTACGGCGCCTGGCCCTGGGCCTTTCCGCGCAAATGCCGGAGTACGGGTGCACGGCGCTTGCGGCCACGCCCGGATTTCTGCGTTCCGAGGCGATGCTCGACCATTTCAAGGTGACCGAGGAGAATTGGCGCGACGGCGTCGCCAAGGACCCGCACTTCGTGCTGTCGGAGACACCCCATCTGCTGGGGCGTGGCATCGCCGCGCTCGCGGCGGACGACGACCGCGCACGCTGGAACGGCCGCATCGTCACGTCCCACACCCTGGCCGACGCCTATCAGATCGACGATCTGGACGGCTCCCGTCCCGACTGGTCCCGTTGGCTGAAGGAAGTGGTCTTCGGCGGCCTCGACCCGGCGCAGGTGGACCCGGCGGAATACCGCTGAGCGCTTTCGCGCAGGTCAGATTGGTCAAGTAGGTCAAGCAGATCGAACAGGTCAAGTAGGCCCAGGAGCCCAAGCGGTTCGGGCAGCGCTGTTGGGTGCGCGCCCAAACCGCCCATACGTCAGCTACGTCAGCCCGCCGGGGCCGAGCATTTCGGTGACGGCGGGCTGACGCGCGCCCGCTCCCCGCAGCCCTGGCGGCCAATGACCCGCGCGCGTGCGCGATTTCCCCGCGCCGCCCCGTAATATCCCCGCGTCCTGCCGGGATTTCCCCGTGGCTCACGCCTTTCCGCGAGTTCTCCGCGGATCGCCGCGCCGTCCGGCATATTCGCCACAACTTCCGCAGCCTGCAGGGTCGTTGAGCGGTCCGGCATTCCTTCCACTTGTTGACAGAGTTCCTGGCGTCCGTCCCGAACCTTCCTAACATCGCTGGGACATCGATGCCCGGCACGCCGCCATTCCCGAGTGGAGGAACGCAGTGCGCAAGGATCGGGACACCACAGCCCCCAAAACCCGCCCGGCGCTGCCTCATGAGCAGGTGCTGTGCCTGGCGCAGGAACTCGACCCCCAGCGCCCCGGTCTGACGCTGGCGATGGCCTTCGAGCTCGACGGGGCATGTGACCCGGAGCGCCTGCTGCGCGCCCTGCGCGAACTCGTCCGGCGCCACGAGGCGTTGCGCACCCGGTTCGTACGCAACCAGGACCGCTGGCTGCGCGTGGTCGACGAGGCCGAACGGGTCGACGAGGAGCCGCACCGCTACTGCGACCGCGAACAGCTCCCCCCGGCGTCCGCGGCCACCGACATCGACGCCCTCCTTGAAGAACGCTGCCGCCAGTACCCGGAACTGTCCGAGGACGCCCTGTTCCGGGCCACGGTGCTCGCACCACCCGACGCCGCGGCCGACACCGAGGACGGCACAGAGGCCGAGCACGGCACCGCGCCGCTGAGGCTGGTCGTCCGCGTCCATCACACCGTCGCCGATCTGTGGGCCGTGGGTGTGCTGCTGACCGAACTCATCCAGATCTACGGGCAGCGCCCCGAAGCGCACACCCCGGCGCTGCCCCCGCCGGTGCCCCTGACCCGCGCCCCGGTACCGGCCGCCCGCCTGGCGCGGGCCCGCAGGTTCTGGACCGGCCTGTGGGAGGACGGGCACGACCCCCTGGACCTGCCGCGTACGACCGCGCCCGCCGCCCCCGTACCCGCGGGGACGTCCCGGCGGACCTGCCGGGCGCCCCTCGACTTCGGGGAGACACGCACGAGTGCCCTGCGGGACTTCGCCAAGGACTGCGGTGTCACCCCGTACTCTGTCCTGTTCGCCGCGCAGGCCCTCGCCCTGGCCCGCCTCGGCGGCAGTGCCCGGGCGCCGCTCGCGGTATCGACGCACGGACGCAACGGCACCAACGCACGCGCGGTCGGCTACGCCCTGTCCACCGGCGTCCTGCCGGTCGACACCTGCTCCGGCACCGCACGGGAGTACGTCCTGCGGGTGCACGGAATGCTGCGCGGAGCGCTGGCCCACCAGTGCCTCGGCTACCCGGACCTGGTGACGCCGGCCGCCCTCACGGGCGAGGGCGGAGAGGGCGGCACCGGCGGCGAGAGCGGCACCGGTATGCCGGTGCCGGAAGCCACCCTGGCGATGTTCCAGGACCCCGCGGGTCTCAAGGGCCTGGGCAAAGCCCTGTTGTCGCGGGCGGCCGTCCCGCTCGGCGGCCTGCTGCGCACCGTCGTCCCGCCCGTCAGCATCGGGCCGTGGCTGCTTGCCACCGCCCTCGCCGACGACGGCCGCACGATGTCCGGATTCGTGGACGTCGACCCGGCGCACCATCCGGCATGGCTCGCCGAACGCCTGGCGCAGCTGCTGCCCGCCGCCGTCGACGCCCTGATCGCCCGAAGCGGCGCACCCGTGGACGCCCTGGACTGCGTCCCCCCGGCGGACCGTGAACTCCTTGCGTCCTGGAGCAGCTCGGAGGCCGAGCCGGACATCCGCGAAAGCACCCTGCACGGCGAGGTCCTGCACGCGGCCGCACGCCACCCGGACCGTGTCGCGGTGATCTCCCGCGACGGCGAGCTGACCTACCGTCAACTCGCTGACCGCTCGGCGGCGTTCGCCGCCGCGGTGCGCGGCGCCGGAGCGGCCCCGGGCAGCCCCGTGGGCGTTCTGTTGTCCCGGGGACGGGATCTCGTACCGGCGCTCCTCGGTGTCCTGCGGGCCGGTTGCGCGTACGTGGGTCTGGACCGCGCCGCGCCCCCCGCCCGCCTGGAGCGGGTGGTGACCGGGGCCGGCTGCGCCGTGGTGGTCACCGACGAGGAGACCGCGGACACCGGCCGGTCGCTGCCCTGCCGGACGCTGCCCGCGGCCGATGTGCCCGCCCGACCGCCCGAAGGGGCACCTGCCGATGCCGGTACCGGCCCCGAATCCCCGGCGTACTTGATGTTCACCTCCGGCTCGACCGGGCGCCCCAAGGGAGTGGTGATCGCGCACCGGTCCGCCGTCAGTCTGATGCGGTCCGGCCGGCGGAACTTCACCGCGCAGGAGCTGCGCGAGTCGCTCGCCGTCAGCGGCGTGCACTTCGACCTTTCGGTGTGGGAGATCTTCCTGCCGCTGTCCGCAGGCGGGCGGGTGCGGCTTCTTGAGAGCGCCCTTGACCTAGTCGACCGGGCAGAGCCGACCGGCACCTTCCTGAGCAGCGTGCCTTCCGCCGTGGCCACGTGCGCACGGGAGGGGGCGCTGCCGCCGGGGCTCCGGCTGATCACCATGGGCGGCGACACCATCGGCGGATCCCTGGTCAGGGACATCGCCGCCCAGTGCCCGCAGGCCCGGATCGTGGCCATGTACGGGCCGACCGAGACCACCACCTATATGACCTGGTCCGAGGTCGGCCCGGCCACGGGCGACCCGGTACCGCTGGGGCGCCCGTTCGGCGGCGCGACGCTGAAGGTGGTGGACGAGCAGTTGCGGGAGGTGCCGCTGGGCGCCACCGGCGAACTGCTCATCGGCGGCCCCTGCGTGGCGCTGGGCTACGCAGGTGACGCGGCGCGGACCGCGGCCGGTTTCCTCCCCGATCCCGAACACCCCGGCGAACGCCGTTACCGCTCGGGCGATCTGGTGCGCTGGCGTCCGGACGGGCTCCTCGACTTCGTCGGCCGGGTCGACCACCAGGTGAAGATCCGCGGCTTCCGCATCGAACTCGGTGAAGTCGAAGCCGGACTGCGCGCGACGACACCCCTGCGCGAAGCCGTCGTGCACGCCGTCGGCACAGGCGCGCAGCGCCAGCTGCTCGCCGCTCTGGTCCCTGCCGGACCGGTGCCGCAGGACCCCACCGCCTGGCTGCGCGAGGTACGCGACAGGCTCGCCACCCGGGTCCCCGGCTATATGGTGCCCTCCGATTACGCGGTCCTTGCCGGAGTGCCGAAGAACCGCAACGGCAAACCCGACCGGCAGCGCCTGGCACGGCTGCCCGCCGTACGGATCGGGCACGGCGAGGCCGCCCCGCTCGGCGGAGCGGTGCAAGAACGCCTCGGCGGGCTGTGGCGCGAGCTGCTCGACGTGCCCGCCGTCGGAGCCCGTGACGACTTCTTCGCCGTGGGCGGCCACTCACTGCTCCTTGCGCGCCTTGCCCGGCTGATCACCGCGGAGTTCGGCGTCGACGTCCAGGTCGCCCAGCTGTGGAAGGCCCGCACCATCGCGGACCAGGAAGCCGTGGTGGCCGCGGCTCCCGGTGCGGCGCCTGCCCCGGCGGACCGGCCCGTACGCCGCCTGGACCGCACCCGCCGCACACGGCGACCGCAGCGCTGAAAGGAGAGGCCCGATGACCACCATCCCGCTCCAGGAAGACCTCACCTTCCCCAGCAGCCCCGGACAGCGGCGGCTGTGGTTCCTGCACCAGGTCAGCCCGGAGTCCGTGCCCGCCTACGCACTCGCCGTCCGTGTCGACCTGCACGGCGCACTGCACGCCGACGACCTCCAGTACGCGCTCGACCAGCTCGCCGTCCGGCACGAAGCCCTGCGCACCGCCCTGCGCCAGGGCGAGGACGGCCTGCTCCAGGTCGTCCGCCACGGCGTCTCCCTCGTCCTCCAGGAAGTGGACCTGACGGGCCACGCCGCCGAGGACCGCGAGGCCGAACTCGACCGGGTGCTGCGGCATCTGGCCCGGCGGGGATGGGACCTGGGCCGGGCCCCGCTGCTGCGCGCCACCCTGGTGCGGCTCAGCGCGGAGCACGCGGTGCTCGGCCTGTGCGTGCACCACGCCGTGTGCGACGGACTTTCGCTGCAACTGCTCCTGAACGAAGCCTTCGAGACCTATCAGCGGCGGCGCACGGGAGAGGAACCGCCGACGCGGGAGGAAGTACCGCTTCAGTTCGCCGACTTCGTGGTCTGGAACGCCGGCGGCGAAGACCCCGACGACACCTGGCGCGCCCGGCACCAGGAACTCCTCGACGCCTGGTGCGAGCGGCTTGCCGGGCTCCCGGACGGCATCGACCTGCCGACCGACCGGCGCCGGCCCGCGACCCAGAGCTTCGAGGGCGCCAGGTTGCCCCTCACGCTCGGCCGCGAGGACACCGACCGGCTGCGCCGGGTGGCCGCCGACCACGGCGTCAGCCTCTCGTCCCTGCTCCTGACCGCCTACCTCACGGTGCTGCACCACGCCACGGGCAGCGACGACATCGCGGTGGGTATCCCGGTGGCCAACCGCTGCCGCCCCGAACTCGACTCCACGGTCGGCTACTTGGCCAACACCTGTGTGCTGCGCGCCCGGTTCGACGCCGCGCGCAGCCTGCGGCAGCTCAGCCGGGACACGCACGACGAGATCGGGTGGCTGATGCAGCACTCCGACCTGCCCTTCGGGGACCTGGTGGAGGCGCTCAACCCGCCGCGCCTGCTCGACCGCAATCCGGTGTTCTCCGTGATGTTCGGCTTCCAGCCCGACGCGGCCCGCCGGCACCAACTGCCGGGACTGCACGCTCAGGCAGCCGATCTGGACACCGGCACCGCCCGGCTCGACCTGTCCCTGTTCCTCTTCGAGGAGCGCCACGGCGCCGTCAGCGGATTCCTGGAGTACGCCACCGCGCTCTTCGACGCCGCCACCGTCCAGCGCCTCGGGCAGCATCTGCGCCTGGTCCTCGCGCGCCTGGCCGAAAGCCCCGACGACGCCGTCTCCGCGGCCCTGGCGCAGGCGGCGCCGCCGTGGCCCCGGCCCGCCGCGCACGCCGTCGACGCGTACACATCGGCTGCCGACCGCATCGCGGAACAGACCCGGATCCGCCCCGACGCCCCCGCTTTGCGGGACGACGACGTCACACTGACCTACCGGCAACTCGACGCCCGTGTCACGGCGGCGGCGGACCGGCTGCGCGCGGCGGGCGCCGGGCCCGGCCGCACGGTGGCGGTGCACACCCCCCGTGGCGTCGGCACGGTCATCAGCATGCTCGCCGCCTGGCGGACCGGCGCCGTCTACGTACCCCTGGACCCGGCGCTGCCCGCGGAACGGCGGTGGCTGATCGCCCGTCAGGCCGCACCGGCCGTCATCGTGACCGCGCCGGAAGCGGCGGACGTGCCGCAGCCGACAGCCGCGGAGACCGGGCACGACGCCGCGCCCGCGGTGCTGGTGCCGGTGGACAGCCTCCTTGGGCCCGCGGCGGACGGCGCGGAGAACAGCCTCCTTGGGCCCGCGGCGGACGGCGCGGAGGACACGCACCATGGCCGCGCGCCGCAGCAGAACGACGCCGTCGCCTACCTGATGTTCACCTCGGGCTCGACCGGTGAGCCGAAGGCCATCGCGGTCACCCATGCCAACCTCGGCTACTTCCTCGCCGCGGTGACCGACGTGACCGGACTGGCCGACCACGACACACTGCTCGCCCTGACCACGCACTCCTTCGACATCTCCCTCCTCGAACTGCTCGCCCCACTGGGCGTCGGCGGCACCGTGGAGATCGCCCCGCAGGAACTCCTGGGCAAAGGCACGGAGTTGCGCCGCCGCCTTGAGGCGTCGCGGGTCACCGTGGCCCAGGCGACGCCCGCGACCTGGCGGCTCCTGGCGGACGCGGGATGGCGGCCACGAGCGGACTTCACCGTGCTGTGCGGGGGCGAGGCGCTCCCGCCGGACCTGGCGGACATCCTCGCCGAGGGCGCCGCCGCCTGCTGGAACCTGTACGGCCCCACCGAGACCACGGTGTGGTCCTGCGCGGCCCGGGTCCGCAGCGGCGCCCCCGTCCACCTGGGCCACGCGCTGCCCGGCACCACCGTGGTCGTCGTCGACGGGAACATGCGGCCCGTGCCCGAAGGCACCAGCGGCGAACTGCTCGTCGCGGGCCCCGGCGTCGCGGCCGGCTATGCCCACCGGGGCGCCCTGACGGCGGCCCGCTTCCTGCCCGACCCGCACGGCGCGGGCGGCCGGCTGTACCGCACGGGCGACAAGGTCCGCCTGCGGGCCGACGGCTGCCTGGAGTTCCTCGGCCGCGTCGACGACCAGATCAAGGTCAGGGGCCACCGGATCGAACTCGGCGAGGTCGAGCACGTGCTGCGCACCGCCCCCGGTGTCGCGGACGCCGCCGCCGCGCTGCTCGGGCAGGGCGGCGACGCCGTGCTCGGCGCCTGGCTGGTGCCCCGGACGGACACCGAAGCAACCGCGCGATGGGCCGCGGACGTACGCCGCCACGCCACCGCACGCCTTCCGGGCGCCGCCGTGCCCTCCCGCTTCCACGCCATGGACCGCATCCCCCTGACCCCGCACGGCAAGACCGACCGCCGGCTCCTGGTCCGTGGGGGAACCCGCCTGGAGATGCCCTCGCGTCGCGTCGCCCCCGCCAACCGGACCGAGGAGGGGATCGCGGCGCTGTGGCAGAAGCTCCTGGGCACCGGCGACATCGGGACCACCGACGACTTCTTCGCTCTCGGCGGCCATTCCCTCCTGGTCAGCCAGCTGATCCAGCAGATCAGAGCCGCGTTCGGGGTCACCGTCCCGACCGCCGAGATCCTCCTGGAACCCACGGTCGCGGGCATCGCGCGCCAGGTGACGGCCCTGACCGGACACACCGACGCATCCGCTGATCCCGCCGCCCCCGCCCCCCGGATCGAGGAGAGCGACTGGTCCTTCGACCGCGTCACCCGTACCCCCACCGCACCGTCCCCACTGCCGTCTTCCGGACAGGCCGAGGTGAGTGACCCGTGAGCACTGGCGACAACAGCACCGACTTCTCCCGCGAACTCGCCCGGGTGATGGCCGACACGCAGGCCGACCTGGCCGACTCCCTGTCCGCCGAGCAGCGCCGCTGGTGGCTGCTGAACCGTATGGCGCAGGACTGCCCCAGCACGGTCGTGGCACGCTACCGCCTGACGGGGCCCGTGGACGTCACCACCGTGCAGCGGCGGCTGACCGCCCTCGCCGCGACACAAGAGGCCCTGCGCAGCGTGTTCCTCGAAGTCGGCGGCCGTCCGGTCCGGCTCGTCCTGCCCGTCGCCGACCTGTCGCTGCGCTCGGTGGACCTGACGGCGGAGCCCGATCCGGAGGCACAGGCGCTGCGGCTCGCCGCCCAGAGCGCGCACGAGCCCTTCGACCTGCGGCAGGGACCGCTGCTGCGGGTGAGCGTGCTGCGCCTGCGCGCGGAGGAGTGGCAGGTCTTCCTCGTCGCCCACCGCCTCGTCGCCGACGCGACATCGCTGGACACCGTCGCCGCCCGCCTTGCGGGCAGCGGGCAGCCGCCCCCGGCCGCACTGTCACAGGCCCTCGCAGAACACCGGGAGAACTGGTCGGCCGACGCGCACACCGCCGCCGCGGCACAGCAGGGACGCCGGCTGTCCGGCCCGGCCGCCCGGGAGATCCCCGCCCCGCGCCCGCGACCGGCGGTCAAGAGCAACCACCGGGCGTCGGAGATCATCGACATGTCCTACGTTCCCGCGCCGGACCGCGTGGACACCGAACAGTGCGTGCGCCGCACGGTGGCGGCATGGCTGGCCGTGCTGATGCGCTATCAGGCCACGGACGCGGCCCAGTGCGGCGTACACCTGGCAGCACCCGGCCGGACGCCGGGGCTGCTCGGCCCGCTGGACGACATCCGTGCCGTACGCGCCGAACTGCCCGACGGCGGCGACCTCGCGGTGCTCCTGGAGCGCACCGGGGACGCCCTTGAGGCCGCTCGCGGCTCGATGCCCTTCGCCCGCCTGCTCGAACTCACCCCGCCCGCCCGCGACCTGAGCAGGACACCGTACGTGCAGACCGCGGTGCGGGTGGTCGACGCGCGCACCCCGCACGCCGGCGGCCCGGGAAGCGAACTCGTCGCCGAGCCGACCGAGGTCACCAGCGGGGAGCACGACATCGACCTGACCGTCTGGTTCCAACCCGGCCTGGTGAGCCTGCAGTTCGACTACGACACCGCGCTGTACGCGGCCGAGGACATCGGGAGCGTCGCCCACAGCCTCCTGGCCGTACTGCAACCCCTGCTCCTGGGCGACGGACGCGCCAGTGCCCCCGTCTTCGAACTGCCCCTGCTCACCGGCCCCGACGCCGGAGTCTCGTGCGGCCGCGGGGATCAGTACCCGCTGTCGCCGGACACCCTGGTGGACCTCGTCGCGGCCCGCGCCCTGGACCCGCAGGCCGCCGCACGGACGGCGATCCGCCGGGGCGCCGAGCAGCTGAGCTACCGGGACCTGTGGCGCAGGGCGGGCACCATCGCCGCCGCACTGCAAGAGCGCGGCGTCACACGCGGTGACCGCGTCGCGGTGTGCCTGGGCCGGGAGGCCGACGCGGTGGCCGCCCAACTGGCCGTGCTGCGCTGCGGGGCCGCCTTCGTGCCGGTGGACCCGCACCACCCCGCCGAGCGGGTGCACCACATGGTCACCGACTCGGGAGCCGTCCTCGCGCTGAACCGGGCGGCCGACGCGGTGCCGGTGCCCGCCGGGGTGCCCTGCCTGCCGGTGGAGGAGATCGAAGGCTTCGACCGGGAACCGGCGGCCGTGCCCCTGACCCGCGACGACGCGGCGTACGTCATCTACACCTCGGGCAGCACCGGTCGCCCCAAGGGCGTCGTCGTCCCGCACCTCAGCGTCGTCAACAACATCTGCTGGCGCCGCAGGACCTGGTACGTGGGGCCCGGCGACCGCGTCCTGCACAACCATGCCCTGAGCTTCGACCCGTCGGTGTGGGCGGTGTACTGGCCGCTGAGCGTCGGCGCCACCATCGTCCTGGCCGGCGAGGACGAACTCGACGACCCGGCCGCCCTGCTGCGCCTGGTGCGGGACGAGGACGTGAGCGTCATCGGCGGCGTCCCGTCCCTCCTGGCCCTCCTCCTGGAGCACCCGGCGGTCGGCGAGGCGACCAAGGTGCGGCTGCTGCTCAGCGGCGCGGAGCCACTGGAACCCTCGCTGGTCCGGCGCGCCAGGGAGGTCTGGTCGGCCGAGGTCGCCAACCTCTACGGCCCCACCGAGACCACCATCGACGCCACCGCCCACCTGACGGGCACCGAGACGGGCGACATCGTGCCCATCGGCCGCCCCATCGACAACGTCGACGTACACGTCCTGGACGCCGAACTGCGCCCCGTCCCCGACATGGTGCCCGGCGAAATCATGATCGGCGGAGTGGGCGTCGCCCGCGGATACCAGCGCAGGCCCGCCCTGACCGCGGAGCGTTTCCTGCCCGATCCCTACGGCGAACCCGCGGGCCGCCTGTACCGCACCGGGGACCTCGGCCGGCGGCTGCCGGACGGCGAGATCGTGTTCCTCGGACGCATCGACGAGCAGGTCAAGATCCGGGGCCACCGGGTCGAGCCCCGCGAGATCGAAGCGGCCCTGTCCCAGTGCCCGCAGGTCGCCGCCGCTGCCGTGGTCCCCGTGCGCCCCGGCACCCCGGACGCCGGCCTCGCCGCGGCGGTCGTCCGCGGCGCCGGTGCCGACGACACCTCCGATGCGCGGACCATCGGGCAACTGCGCGCCACGCTCGGCGAACGGCTGCCCGCCTACCTCGTCCCCGACACCGTCCGTGTCGTCGATGCCCTGCCCCGCACCGCCACCGGCAAGATCGACCGCGCTGCCCTCGCCGAGGAGTTCCGCGACGCGCCCCGCCACACCGCACCGGTGCGCACCGCCGCCCGCACCCCTCTGGAAGCCGCCGTGGCCGAGGACTTCTGCCGGGTCCTGGGCATCGACGCCGTCGACGCCATCGACGTGGACGCCGACTTCTTCGACTCGGGCGGCACCTCCCTGATGCTCGCGAGGCTGGCGACACTGCTGGAGACCCGGCACTCCGTGGAGGTGCCGCTGCACGCGTTCTTCCGCGTGCCGAGCGTGGCCGGCGTCGCGCAGACCATCGAGGAGTACCGGCGCGGCGGCCTGTCCGCCGTCCTGGGCCGCCAGCACGCCGCCACCCTCGAAGCCGACGGGCATCTGGACGCATCGGTGCGCCCCGACGGGCTGCCGCACGCGGACTGGTACCAGCCGCGGCGGATCCTGCTGACCGGCGCCACCGGCTATCTGGGACTGCACCTCCTGGAAGAACTCCTGCGCCGCACCGACGCGGAGATCGTCTGCCTGTGCCGGGCCGACGACGAGGAGCACGCCCTGCGGCGCCTGCGGCAGGGATTCGCGGACTACGAGATCGACGCCGCGGACCAACTGCACCGGGTGCGCTGCGTGACCGGCGATCTGGGCCAGGAGCACCTGGGACTGAGCCAGGACACCTGGACGGACCTGGCCGCCACGGTCGACGTCGTCTACCACAACGGCGCCCTGGTCAACTTCGTCTATCCCTACTCGGCCTTGAAGGCCCCCAACGTCGGCGGCACCCAGCAGGTCCTCGAACTGGCCTGCACCACCCGCCTGAAGGCCGTCCACCACGTCTCGACGATCGACACCCTGCTGGCCACCCACACCCCCCGGCCGTTCCTGGAGGACGACACCCCCCTGCAATCGGCCGTGCACGTCCCCGCCGGATACACCGGCAGCAAGTGGGTGGCCGAGAAGGTCGTCGACGTCGCCCGCCGGCGCGGCATCCCGGTGACCGTGTTCAGGCCGGGACTGATCCTGGGCCACACCCGCACCGGCGCGACACAGCCCACCGACTACCTCCTGATCGCCTTCCGCGGCTATCTGCCGATGGCCGTCCTGCCGGACTACCCGCGGATCTTCGACACCGTCCCGGTCGACTACGTCGCCTCGGCCATCGTGCACATCTCGCTCGACTCCCGTGCCGCGGGCGGCTTCCACCACCTGTTCAACCCGCGCCCGGTCACCCTGCGGACGTTCTGCGGCTGGCTGCGCGAGTACGGCTACCGCTTCGACATCGTGCCCTTCGAAGAGGGCAGGAGGCGCGCGTTGCAGACCGGCCCCGGCCATCCGCTCTATCCGATCCTGCCGCTCATCCGGGACGCCGAGGCCGACCCGCACCGCGCCCTCGACCCCAAGTACATCGACGACCTCGAACCGGATCGCGAGTGCGCCAACACCCTGCGGCTCCTTGAGGGCAGCGGCATCACCTGCCCTCCGGCCGACCGCGCCGACGCCTTCGGCGTCATGGACTACCTGGTCCGCACCGGCTTTCTGCCCCGGCCCGACGACGGGCCGAGGGCCGCGGCGAGCGAGAGGCAGGAACGATGACCGACTATCTGCCCGACGTGGCCACCGTGCCCTTCGTCCTGGCGCGGCCCGAAGACCTGCCCGCCACCGTCCCCGCCGTCGAAGCGGCCAGGCCCCCGGCCGCCACGGCACTCGCCGCACGGATCTCCGCCCCGGCCGCCCGCACCGGCCCCGGGCCGCTGCGCGGGGCGGTGGCCGCCGCCCGCGGTGACCTGGGCGCCGTGCACGCGACCCCGGTCGGCGACGATCCGCGGGAATCACGGCCCAACCGCGACAACGATCTGGCGTTCGGCATCGAGCGGCACCACGGGCAGCCGCTGGCGCTGCTGCTCGCGGCCCTGCTGGCCGCGTACGAGGGAGCCCTCGAACTCGTCGACGACCAGGGCACGGGCCTGGACTCAGGCGACTGGCAGGACCTGGTGGACGGGTTCGACGTGACGGCCCGCTGGATCGCCTCGCCCCGCCGGGTGCCCGGCCTCCTGGCGGCGCCCGCGCCGCAACCGGTGCGGCGCAGCACGCCGTTGGACGGACTGCGCCGGTGGGTGCGCGGTCACCACGTCTTCATGGTCTTCGCCCAGGGATGCACCCTGGCCCTCTCCGGCATGACGGCCGCCGCACGCGACGGGGACCGGGAAGCCGCCGAGGGCGCGGCGGCCGTCGCCACCCGCGTGATGTGCGCCTGCCGGGCGGCCCTGCGCTTCGCGGGGGATGCCACCGAGACCCAGTACCACGGCGAGATCAGGCCGACCCTGATGCCTCCGGTGGCGCCGCCGCAGATGAGCGGGCTGCGCTGGCGCGATCACGAAGCCCTGGTGCGGGCCCTGGGCGAGGCCGGCCCCGCCTGGGCCTGGCTGGCGGCCGAGCGGCCCGAGCTGCTCGAAGGGTTCCGCTCCGCGCTCGACACCACCTATGACGCCCACAAAGGGGTGTGCGGCCACTTCGTCGGCGACCAGTCACCCAGCCTGCTTGCCACCTCCCGCTCCGCCCGCCCCGCCATCGGGGTGATCGAGCAATTCCACCGCATACGCGCCGACTTGCTGCCCGGCGCCGACACCGGCACCGATGCCGGCACCGACGCCGTCGCCGACGCCACCGATCCCGGCCGGTGTCCCGGCGGCGGGCGAGGGGAGGAGCGGTGAAGCGCGCGATGACCCGGGCCGCACGCCAAGGAGCGGCCGCCGTGCCCGCGGCGGCGGCGACAGCCCTCGCCGTCTGGGCCACCCGCGCCCTGCGCCCCCCGCCGCCACGGCGCGGCGGCGTGGGCCCCGGCGAGTTCTCCGTCGCCCGCGCCGCACGGGACCTCGGACAGATCGCAGCGGCGCCGCGGCCGAGCGGATCCGAGCAGGCCGATGCCGTCCGCGCCTACCTGGCAGGCCGGTTGGCCGAGCTCGGACTTGAGGTCAAGGAGCAGGAGGCCGTGGGCGCGGGCGTCAGCACACCCACCCCGTACGGGCCCCGCTATCTGGGCGCGGGGCGCGTCCACAACGTCGTCGCCCGGCTGCGCGGCACCGGATCCGGCAGCGCGGTGGCCCTGATCAGCCACTACGACTCCGTCGCCCAGGGGCCCGGCGCCAGCGACGCCGGGGTGCCGGTGGCCGCCCTGCTGGAGGCCGTTCGCGCGCTGATGCAGGGGCCGCCGATGGCCAACGACGTCCTGGTGGTGCTCACCGACGGCGAGGAGTGCGGGCTGCTCGGCGCCCGGGCCTTCTTCGCCGAGCATCCGTGGGCCGACTCCGTCGAGGCGGTGCTGAACTTCGAGGCCAGGGGCACCAACGGCCCCGTGCTGATGTTCGAGACGGGACCGGGAAACGGCCCGCTCGTCGACCACCTCGCCGACAGCGGTGTGCCCGCCTTCTCCAGCTCCCTGTTCTACGAGGTCTACCGGCGCCTGCCGAACGCCACCGACTTCTCCGTGGCCAAGGACGCCGGGGTGCCCGGCCTGAACTTCGCCAACATCGGCGGCTTCATCCGCTACCACGGCCCCTCCGACGACCTCGATCACGTCGATGACGCCACCTTCCAGCACCACGGCGCGCTCGCGCTCGCACTGGCCCGGCGGCTGGGCGAAACGCCCCCGGGGACACTGCGCGGACCGGACGCGACCTTCTTCACCCTCGGCCGCGGCACCCTGGTGCGCTACGGGGCGCGCAGCACCCGCCTGTGCGCGGCGGGAGCCGGAGCCCTCTGGCTGTGGAGCACCTGCCGGGGCCGCGGGAGTGTCCCCGCAGCGCTGCTCGGCGCCGGGGGAGCGGCGCGCGCCGCGGCCGGTACAGCGGCACGGCTTGCGGCAGGCGCGGTGGCCTCCACGGCCCTGACCACCGCAGCCCGGCGGATCAGCCCCGAGTCACGCCGGGGCGGCGACTTCTACGACGCCGATCTGCTGTACGGGGCGCTGGCCTGCGGTGTCGCGGCCACCGCCCTGGTGGGCAAGGACCCGGCCCGGCGGCGCAGCAGCGGCGCGCAGACGCTCCTTGCCGCCGGCGGTACGGCCCTCACCGCGGCGTTGCCCGGCGGCAGTTACCTCGCCGCCTGGCCGCTGCTGGGAAGCGCGGCGGGCGGGTTCTTCCGGCGGGGCACGGAACCGCTCGGGGCGGTGGTGGCCGCCACCGCCTCCGTGCCCGCCCTGGTGCTGCTTCCCCCGCTGTCCCGGCTGCTCTACCAGGCGCTGACGCCCAGAATGGCCGCCGCGGCGGTGATGGCGCTCCAGCTCACCGGCGAACTGGCGGCGCCGGCCACGGCGGTGCTGTCCGCGCGGTCACGCCGCGGCCTGGCCCTGGCCCTCGCCGGGGCGGGCGCCGTAACCGCGACAGCGGCCCTGGCCAGGGGCCGCGGCACGGACACCAAACCCGCGCCGGAGTCCCTGAGTTGGCTGGCCGACGCCGACACCGGCGAGATGTGGTGGCTGACGACGGACCCCGCCCCCAACGAGTGGACGCGTCGCGCGCTGGGCAGCGGCTTTCGCACCGGGCGCCTCGAAACGTACTTCCCCGGCTGGACCCGCGACTTCCGTTTCGCGCGGGCCACCCCGCTCGCGCAAACCGGCGAGGACACGGGCGACCTGGCGCCGCCCGAACTGAAGGTCCTCGACGAGCAGGACACCGCGGAGGGGCGCCACATCACGCTGCGCGTCCGCTCGGCCCGCGGAGCCCGCCAGCTGTCCCTGGCGATCCCCGACGGCGACGTACGCCGGTGGTCGGTCGACGGCCGGTCCGTCACCCGCGAGCAGGCCGGCATCGGGGAGCAGGGCGAGCCGTGGGAGCTGTGGCTCCACGCGGCAGGCCCCGAAGGGTTCGTGCTCGATCTGGAGCTGCCCCGAAAGCCCGTCGCGGCGCGCCTGCTCGACCGCGACGACGGGCTGCCGCAGGAGGCCCGCGAGCGCCTCCTCGCGCAGGGCGCCGAGCCCGCGGGACGCATCGCGGCCGCGGCCCTGGACGTGGAGTCCTGGGGCAACGCCACGTTCGTGAGCACACAGGTGCAGCTGTGAGACACATCCGCCGACGAGGAGGTAACACCCATGGCGACCTTTCTCGGTGACGACGACACCGTCGCCTGCGCCGTCGTCGTCAACGACGCGGGCCAGTACTCGATCTGGCCCGCGGGGCAGGAACCACCCCCGGGCTGGCACGGCACCGGCTTCGCCGGCAGCCGCGCGGAATGCCTGGCCCACATCGACGAGACATGGACCGATCCCGTCGCGCTCCACACCTGACCGAAGCGCGAGCCCTCGCGCCCGTATCCGAAGGAGTCGAACATGAGCACACGTCTGCGGGAGAACACCGGCACCGCCTCGCTGGACATGGACGGCCTGTCCTACATCCTCTTCGGGCACGCCGCCTTCCAGTACCTCAACGCGGCCTGCGAACTCGGCCTGCCCGAACTGCTCTCCGAACGCCAGGAGGCGAGCAGGGACGAGATCAGCCATGCCCTCGGCCTCGCCGACCGGGCGGCCGACATCCTGCTCCTGGGGTGCACCTCGCTCGGCATCATCGAGCGGGACGACACGACCGGCCGCTACCGGCTTGCGCCGGTGGTACAGCAACTGATGTCCGAAGGCGACTGGCAGCGCTTCAAGGACACGGTCGCCTTCGAGCACCACATCGTCTACGAGGGCCAGCTGGACTTCACCGACTCCCTGCGCGAGAACCGCAACGTCGGCCTGCGCCGGGTGCGCGGTTCCGGCCGCGACCTGTACCACCGGCTCTCCGAGAACCCGCACATGGAGCAGGTCTTCTACCGCTACATGCGCTCGTGGTCGGAGCTGGCCAACAAGCACCTGGTGCAGGAGCTCGACCTCTCCGGCGCGAAACACCTCCTCGACTGCGGCGGCGGCGACGCGGTCAACGCCATCGCGCTCGCCGAGGCCAATCCGCATCTGGAGGTCACGGTCTTCGAGATCCCGGAGTCACGCTCCATCGCCGAGGGGAAGATCGCCAAGGCGGGGGTGGGCGACCGGGTGTCGGTGGTGACCGGCGACATGTTCCGCGATCCGCTGCCGACCGGCTGCGACGTGGTGATGTTCGCCCACCAGATGGTCATCTGGACCCTTGAGGAGAACACCGACCTGATGCGCAGGGCGTACGAAGCCCTGCCGGAGGACGGCAAGCTGGTCGTCTTCAACTCGATGTCCAACGACGAGGGCGACGGGCCGGTGGTCGCGGCCCTGGACAGCGTCTACTTCGCCTCGCTGCCCGCCGAAGGCGGAATGATCTACTCCTGGGAGCAGCACGAGAAGTGCCTGGAGGCGGCCGGATTCCACTCCGCCAAGCGCATCCCCTTCCCCGGATGGACCCCGCACGGCGTCATCGTCGCGACGAAGTAATCCACCGCACCCGCGCCGGTACCGGCGGGGCGCCGCCCCACCGCTACCGGCCGGGCGGCGCCCCGGCCCGGGCCGCCGCCCCGCGGGGGACGAGCCGACGGCAGGAGAGATGAGGGCATGCCCGACGACACACGGCACGACGACGCCGCCCGAATGCGGATGCTGCTGTACAGCCAGCTGATCTCCAGAGCCGTCAGCGTCCTGGTCCGGCTGCGCATCCCCGAGGAGCTGTCCGGGCGCAGCCGCGGCGTCCGGGAACTGGCCGAGCGCACGGGTGCCCATCCGCAGGCCCTGGAACGGCTGTTGCGCGCGCTGACCTCCTTCGGGGTGCTCGTCGAGGAGGCGCCCCGGGTATTCGCCCTGACACCCCTGGGCGCCACCCTGCGGCCGGACGCCTCCGGGTCCGCGCAGCCGACGGCCCAGCTCCTGGCCGGTGAGATCGGTACCGCCTGGACGCAGTTGGAGCACACGGCCCGCACCGGGCAGTCCGCCTTCCGCCAGGTCCACGGCAGCGACCTGTTCGGCTACCTGGAACAGCAGCCGGAGCTGCGGGAGATCTTCGACCGGTCGCAGGCCGCCGGGCTCAGTCTGGAGACGGACGAGATCTTCGCCTCGATCACGTTCGACGGCTACCGGGAGATCGTGGACGTCGGCGGCGGCGACGGGGCCCTGCTGTGCGAAGTGCTGCACCGCACGCCGGGCAGCACGGGCACCCTGGTGGACCTGGCCGGGACGGTTCCGCTGGCGGAGAAGCGCATCGCCGAGGAGGAACTGGCCGTGCGGTGCACCGCTGTCGTGGGGGACTTCTTCGACCGCGTACCGCCCGGCGGCGACCTCTACCTGCTCAGCCACGTCCTGCACGACTGGGACGACGACAACGCCGTGCGGATCCTGCGCACGTGCCGCGCGGCGCTCCCGGAACACGGCCGGATCATGGTGATCGACCTGGTCACCGACGGCTGCCGGACCGGCGGCGAAGACACGGGCGGCCACCAACTGCCCGCGGTGATGGACCTGTACATGCTGTCCCTCTTCGGCGCCGCCGGCGGCCGCGAACGTACCCGCGCCGCCTTCGCCGCACTGCTCGCCGAAGCGGGCCTGGTGGAGCAGGAGGCACACGTCCTGCCCAGCGGCATGGCCGTGATCACCGCACGCCGCGACGACTGACCGACCGGAGACACCATGCGTATCACAGCCGACCGGACGCGGTGCGTGGGCAGCGGCCTGTGCGCCGAACGACTGCCCGACGTCTTCGACCAGGACGACGACGCCCTGGTGCTGCTCTGCGCGGACGAAGTGCCCGCCGGGCTGCGGCAGGACGTCGAGGAGGCAGTGCAGCGATGTCCCACCGAAGCACTCTCCCTGGACGCCGACGCACCAGAGCACTGACCTGGAGGCGCAATGTCGCACCTGAAGCAAGAGGAACAGAAACGACAAGAGCAACAGAAGCGTGAGCAACAGGAACAGAAGGAGAGCCCCCGCCGCCAGGAGGCCGCGGCCTCGGCGATGCCGCCGTTCGCCGCCGCGGCGCTGGTGTTCTTCGCTTCGGGCGCGGTGCTCATCCTGGAGAACATCGCGGTCCGCCTCGTGGCCCCGTACATCGGCATCAACCTGCAAGTGAACTCGGCGGTGATCGGCACCGCCCTGGCCTCCATCGCGCTAGGCAGCTGGGTCGGCGGCCGGGTCGCCGACCGCGTGCCGCCCCGCGCGGTGATCGGCTGGATGCTGATGCTCGGCGGCGTCACCACGCTGCTCGTGCTGCCCCTGGTGCGGGCGGTGGGCGGAATGGTGAACGGCACGAGCCCGATCGCGGTGATCACGCTCGCCGGTCTAGCCGTCATCGTTCCCGCCGCGCTCCTTTCCACCGTCACCCCCCTGGTCGTGAAGCTGCAGCTGCACGACCTGTACCGCACCGGCAGCATCGTCGGCCGGCTCTCCAGCCTCGGCACCCTCGGCGGCATCCTCGCCACCTTCGTCACCGGATTCGTCCTGGTGGCCTCCGTGCGCACCAGCGTCATCCTGCTGGCACTCGGCATCGTGCTCACGGTGGGCGGTCTCGTCTGCCACCTGCTGCTGTGGGGCAGGACGGCCCGGGCGGTAGCGGCCTTCACCGTCCTCGGCGTCACCGCCACCGGCCTGTCCGTCGCCGCGCCCCAGGCCTGCGACGCGGAGACCACCTACGCCTGCGCGAACATCGAAGCCCTCAAGGGCAATCCGTCGGTACGGGTCCTGAAGGCGAGCAACGCGGAGATCAGCCACGTCGACCTCAAGAACCCCACCAACCTGACCATGGGCTACGTCCAGGCCATCGTCGCCGCCAGCGACCTGGTCAACCCCGGCGGGCACCTGGACGGCTTCCACATCGGAGGCGCCGGGGAAACCGTGCCCACCTACCTGGAACGCACCCGGCCCAGCGGCGACCAACTGGTCTACGAGATCGACGGCGGCCTCACCGAACTGGCCAAGGACCGCCTCAACTTCAAGGAGAGCGACCGGCTGCGCGTCGTCACCGGCGACGGCCGCCAAGGCCTCCAGAAGCAGCCCGCGGACAGCCGGGACCTCGTGGTCGGCGACGCCTTCGGCACGCACAGCCCCCCGTGGCACCTGACCACCGCCGAGACCGCCGAGCACGTCCGGCGTGTGCTCAGGCCCGGCGGCGTCTACGCCCTGAACATGATCGATTTCCCGCCCGGCGACTTCGCACGGGCCGAGGCGGCGACACTGCGCTCGGTCTTCGAGCACGTCGTCCTCATTTCCTACGACGCGATCCTGGACGGCAAGGAAGGCGGCAACGTCGTGGCAGTGGCCAGCGACGAGCCGCTGGACATGAAGGCCTTGCAGCGCCGGGTGTCCGCCCGCGACACCACCAAGCAGCTGAAGGTGGCCGACGAGCAGCGCACCGCAAAGTACGCCAAGGGCGCGCAGCTGCTGACCGACGACTACGCCCCCGTGGACCAACTCGTGACGGTCCCACTGCGCTACTGGTGAGGGACAGGAGGGCGCGGCCCCGGCAGGAGCGTCACCGGCCCTGCCGCTGCTCCTCTGCGTACCGGGCCAGCCCTTCCGCCATGCCCCGCATGAACTTCTGGAGGTAGCGCGGCATGACGAAGCGCAGCAGCCCGTTCGTCTCGTACCGGCCGTACCAGTGGATGACCGTGCCCGAACCCGCGGTCGGCCGCAGTTCGATGCGCGCGCGATAGTCGTGCATCGAGGCGTTGAAGGCGCCCTCGTAGGCCAGCAGGCGCGGTTCGACCTTCTCGGTCAGCCGCTCCCCGGTCACGGTGCGCCCCGTCCGGAACGCCCTGACGGCCCCGACTTCGTCGTCCCCGCCGGGGTCGAGGCCGGTCGACCGTGTCGTGTCCAGGCTGTCCACCTTGGACCACAGCGGCCAGGTCGCGGCGTCGACCAGCAGCTTCCAGACGGCTTCCGGCGGGGCGGTGGTGGTCACTGTGACGTCGTACTTCGGCATGGTGCCGGGCTCCCTGAGTCGTCGTCGACGGCGCGGAGTCAGCGCGCGGTGAACGTGAGGATTTCGTGTGCCACGGCATCGGGATTCTCTTCGGCGAGCCAATGGCCCGCCTTCGGGATCTCGACCGCGCGTGTGACATTACGCAGCATCGGGGCCAGGGTCGGCCGGGTGGCGGCGAGCGAACCGGTCGCAGTGAGAAGGAGGGTGGGCGTGTCCGCGGGTCTGGCGGCGGCGTTGTCACGCTCGTCCTCGTCCAGGCTCCGGTAGAGCTCGAATCCCGCGTGCCGCTGGTCCGGACGGCCGTACGTGCGTACGTATTCGTCGATCTCCGCCTCGGGGAAGGGGGGCCGCGTCCTCGTGCCGCCGAACGCGCTTCCGCCATTGGCGACTTGCGTGGAGAACGCCGTCAGGTACTCGCGCATGTCGTCCGCGTCGTCGACGAGCTTCTCTGGGATCGCCCGCTGGCTGTTGAAGGCCAGGTGCCAGGAGAACGTCCGGTACCGCGCGGCGGAAAGATTCCGGCCGGGGAGCGGATAGTCCATGTGCACGTAGGAGCTGACCCGCCGGGGAAACTGCGAGACGTACTGGGCCCCGACTCCGGCACCGAGGTCGTGGGCCACCAGGTCGAAGCTGTCGAGCCCGATGCGATCACGCAGCAGTTCGTGGACGTAGCGCGCCAGTGTCTTCTTGTCGAAGCCCGCCGGACTGCCCTTGCTGTCGCCCAGGCCGGGAAGGTCGAGCGCGTATACGGTGTGGTGCCTGGCGAGCGCGGGCATCACCTTCCGCCACTCGTACCAGGTCTGCGGCCAGCCGTGCAGGAGCACAAGGGCGGGGCCCCGGCCGCCCGTGACGTAGTGCATGCGCACGCCTCGGACCTTCGCGAACTCGTGCTTGAACGTGGCGTCGAACGCCGCCTCCCGCACTCCCTCGTGCGTCACGGCGGCTCCGTCGGGCGAATGCCCCCCGTCGGTGCCGCTCACGACGAGTGAGAGTGCCAGGGCGACAGCCGCGGAGAGCAGGCGTCGGGGGCGGGGACTCTTCGTGCTTCTTCGAGTGAGTGCCATGGTGCGATGTTCGGAGAGACCTCTGCGAAACCGCACAACTTCTTGCGGAACCGCAAGCGGATGGACGGGGTCCGGAGAGCGGCGGCGCGCGCGAAGGCGATCCCCAAGCGCGCCAAGGAGCCGGCCCCGTCCCACCCCCGCGTCCCGGGCGGCACACATATCCGCTGGTCAGAGGGCCATTTGGCGTTCCAGCGTCCCTAACTGACCGGATTTCATGGCGGTTCGGACGGATCACCCCGCAAGCTCGGAGCGTGCTCATCCGATTGACATGAGGAGTTCGCAGATGCTTCGCAAGCGCTCACGCTTGATCGCCGCTCCGGTCGCGGCTGTGGCCCTGACCCTGACCGCTGCCGGGTACCAGGCAGCGGCGGCCGGCACGTCGGACGCGGGCGGCGCGGCGCGGTCCGGCAAGGACGCCCGCGCATCGGTGCCATGTCTGGCGGGCGCCACCACGCTGGTCGGCGACCTCGACGGCGACGGCCGCCCCGACAAGATCGTCAACCCCGGGCACACCGGCCTCAAGATGACCGTCCAGTGGGGAACCGCGGACGGCTCCTTCGGCAGCAAGCAGAACGTCGCCAAGCTCCTCGGTGCGAAGACGGGCGAGGTCGCCACCGCCGCGGTCGCCGACTTCCAGAACGACGGCACCCTGGACATGGTCGTCAACCTCGTCACGCCCTCGGGCGGGGACGACCCCAACACCGCACGCGTCGCCGAATTCCGCCCCGGCCCGCTCAAGCGCTCCAACCTGGGCTCCGCCGCCCCCGAGCGCTCCGACATCGGCACCCACGGCGAGGCCAAGCAGCTGCGCATCGCCAACTACGGCGACGACGCGTACCCGGACCTCGCGGTCCTCAACAACGACGGCGACGGCGTCTGGGAGCGGTCCGTCCGCCTGACCGAGCCCGGCGGCGGCCCCGGCGCCTACGACTACGAACTCCAGCAGAAGTACGGCGAGACGGGCACCCCTGCCGAACCGCCTGCCATGCCCACCGGCGGCTGGAAGCACTTCTACAAGTCCTGCTCCTGAAGCACCGCCGCAGGCCCGAAGCAGCACCGCCGCAGCCCCAGAAGCACCATGCAGTCCCATACGTGAGGAACTTCGCTTGTCCAGCTCGCTCCCGGCACCCCTGGCCTCCGCGGCCGTTGCACCGACGACCAACCGGGTGCGGGTCGCCGTCAGCGCCCCCGACCCGATAAGCCGCGAAGGAGTCCTCAGCCAGTTACGCCGGCACCCGGAGGTCGAACTCCAGCCGGAGTCCGGCCCCGCCGCGGTGGCGCTGCTCATCGAGGACACCCTCGACGAGGCCGCGCTGACCCGGCTCAGGCGTGCCGTGCGCAGCGAGGGGGCCCGCGCGGTGCTCGTCGCGGGTACGGTCCGCGAGCACGAGCTCCTGGAGGTCATCGAGTGCGGCGTGGGCGCCATCGTCTGGCGCCACGAGGCAACCGCCCAGCGGCTGGTCCAGGCGGTGCTGACCACCGCAAGGGGCGGCGGTGACCTGCCCGCGGACCTGCTGGGCCAACTCATCGGGCAGGTCGGACGCCTGCACAGGGGCGCATCCGACCTGCCGGGGACCTTCCTCAGCTTCACCAAGCGCGAGGTGGACGTGGTGGCGCTGGTGGCGGAGGGCTTCGACACCTCGGAGATCGCCATGAAGCTGTCGTACTCCGAACGGACCGTCAAGAACGTCATGCACGGCCTGACCACACGCCTGAACCTGCGCAACCGCGCACACGTGGTCGCCTACGCCCTGCGCGAGGGCTACATCTAAGGCTGTACCCGAGGGATACATCTGAGGGAAATGTCTGAAGCTGTACCTGAGGGATACAGCTGACGGATGCAGCGCAGGGCCACCCCCATCCGGCCCAAGGGGCTCCCCGGGCCGCCCCTTGAGGCAACAACCCCTGCCCCGCCGTCATCCCCGGCGTACCTGCACCCCGGTCGCTCCGACGAGCACGATCGGGGGCGGGGCCGTCATCGGCCCGCACGGCGGGGAAACGAACGGCAGGTGGGAGCGCAAGGGTGATCCATGAGGTGGACGAGGTGCTCAAGGGCCTCATCGGCGGCGGGGCACTGTCCGGATCCGGCATCGACGTGTCCTTCGACGTGCCCACCCGCGACTGGGCGGCCCGGCGCAACGCACCCGTGGTCAACGCGTACCTGTACGACATCCGCGAGGACGCCTCGCTGCGCCAGCGCGGCCACACCGGACTGCGCGACGAACGGGACATCGTGGTGCGCCGCCGCCGTCCCCCGCGCTGGTTCCGGCTCTCCTACCTGGTGACGGCCTGGACGAAGACACCGCAGGACGAACACCGCCTCCTGTCGGCCGTCCTCGCGACCCTGCTGCCGCACGAGCTGCTGTCCGCCAGGGAACTCCCCGAAGCGCTCGGACGTCTGGGCCTCTCGATCCCCGTGACGGTCTCCGGAAGCCAGTCGGAGGCCAGATCCCTCGCCGACATCTGGTCCGCCCTCGGCGGCGAACTCAAGCCCTCCCTGGACCTCGCCGTGACCGTGCCGTTCCCGGCCTACCCCGACTACGACGCGGGACCGCCGGTCACCGAGGGCGCGACGGTCCGGCTGCGCGCCGCCGACGGGGGCCCGCCCGTGTCGGCCGACCGCTCCCACCGGCCCCGCCAGGTGGCGGCCGCCCGCACCGCCCACGAACAGGCGGCGGCCCGCCGCACGGAGCAGCCATGAGCACCTCGTCGCTGGAAGACCTCGCGCCCGCCGCCGACAGCGCCCGGGAGCCCGGCCCCCGGGGGCCCGGCGGCGCAGGGCCCGCCTACTCCCTCATCGGCCGGCTGGCCGGGCTGCGGCAGACGGTGGCCTCCCTGGTCGAGGCGCGCTCCGCCGGGGACCCCACCGCGAACGACCCGTTGCGCGGCTTGTACCTGTCCGAAGAAGCCGTACGTCATGTGCTGCACGCCTGGCCGCGCGCTATGCCGGAGGCCGAGCCGTCGGCGCCCTGGCCTGCGGCGTCGCAGGGAAGCGACGATCCCGGCAGCACCGGTGACCAGGGCGCCGACCCCGCCGACCAACTCGCCCGGACCGCGGCCCGGCTGCGCCTGACGGAGCTGGACGCGGCCCTTCTCCTCATCGCCCTCGCCCCCGACCTCGACCGCACCTTCGAGCCGCTGTACGGCTACCTCAACGACGACGTGAGCCGCCGCCGCGCCACCGTGGGACTCGCCCTGGAACTGTGCGGGATCCCCGCGCATCTGCCGGAGGCCCGCGCGCGCTTCCACCCCTCGGCGCCGCTGCGTGCCCTGGGCCTGCTGACGATCGAGGAGACGGAACGGCCGCTGCTCACCCGCTCCCTGCGCGTGCCCGATCGGCTCACCGCCCACCTGCTGGGCGACGCCACCCCCGATGCCGCGCTCCGCGGCCTGCTGCTTCCGATGCCGGCTCCTCAGCCGGGTGCCGCCCACGACGAGGACTTCGTCCAGCGCCTCGCCGCCCGCCTGACCACGGGACCCTGCACCGCCTACCTCCAGGAACGCCGCGAGGGCGACGCCCTGGCCGCCCTCGCCTCCGCCCTGCACGCCGCGGACCTCGGCGCACTGCGCTTCTCCGGCCCCACGGACCACCTCCCGGAGCTGCTGCGCGAGGCACGCCTCAGCGGCCGGGCCGTCGTCGTGTCCGGGCTGCCGGAACAACCGGGCCCGATGGTCGCCGAGTTGGCCTCCGCCACGGACGTGACCGTACTCCTCGCCGACCCGCGACCGTACGACCCCCAGTGGTCCGCGCACGATCCGCTGGTGCTCCAGGCACCCCGGGTCCCGGCGGGCACCACCGCGACCTGGCGGAGCGCGCTCGGCGCTGCCGCCGACGGCTTCGACCTGGCCGGCACCGTGGCCCCGTACCACCTCGGCGGTGAGCGCATCGAGCGCGCCGCCCGGGCCGCCATCGGGCTCGCCGCCTTCGACGGGACCCCGCTCGACGCAGGCCACGTCCGCCTCGCCGCCCGGCAGCAGTCGGCTTCCGGCCTCGAACAGCACGCCCGCCGCATCCGGCCCGACGTGACCTGGCAGGACCTGGTCCTGCCAAGCGCGCCCCTCGCCCAGCTCCAGGAACTCGCCCTGCGTGCCCGCCACCGCGACCGCGTCCTGGGCGACTGGCGGCTCAGCGCGGGCGGCGGTCGCGGACGCGGGGTCCTGGGACTGTTCGCGGGGGAGTCCGGCACCGGCAAGACGCTGTCCGCCGAGGTGGTCGCCGCCGATCTGGGCGTGGACCTCTACGTCGTCCAGCTCTCCTCGATCGTCGACAAGTACGTCGGCGAGACCGAGAAGAACCTGGAGCGGATCTTCACGGAGGCCGACCGTACGGACGCCGTGCTGCTCTTCGACGAGGCCGACGCCGTCTTCGGCAAGCGCTCCGAGGTCAAGGACGCCCACGACCGGTACGCCAACATGGAGAGCGCCTACCTGTTGCAGCGCCTGGAGTCCTTCGACGGCATCGCGCTCCTGACCACCAACCTGCGCGCCAACATCGACGACGCGTTCACCCGCCGCCTGGACCTGGTGGTCGACTTCCCCTTCCCGGACGCCCAGCAGCGGACCGCGCTGTGGCGGCACGGCCTGTCGCACGTCCCGCACGCCGACGACATCGAACTCGACCCGCTCGCCCGGGTCTTCGAGCTGGCGGGCGGCTCCATCCGCAGCGCGGTGGTCACCGCCGCCTACCTCGCGGCCTCCCGGGACGAGCCGGTCGCGGCGGGCGACCTCCTGGAGGGCGCCCGCCGCGAGTACCGCAAGGCGGGCCGGCTCGTCCCCGGCGAAGCCGACTGGTGAGAGCAGGGGCCGTCACACGGTGAAGCGGACCGCCTCCAGAGCCTTGTAC